>CAZUXX010000320.1:0-5116 GCA_964624215.1 uncultured Planctomycetaceae bacterium | reverse complement strand
TGATCGGGATTCTCGATCAGATGTTTGACGACGCGGTTCTGTTTGAGCTGATCGATGCGATCGACGAGGTCCTTCCACATCAGGTACTTGGCGAACGAGAACCTTGCGAGGACGGCATCTTCGACGACTTCAAAACCGGGTACGTCGTGAATTGCCCGGCGGACGCGCTCGAGCAGCAGAGGGACGTCGACACCGGCATCATCCTGTGGCAGGTCGTTCTCAAAGGCCGAAAGATCCCGTCCGAAATCCTTCTTCAACAGCTGGATGAGCGTGGCATTAAAGCGAGGTTCATCTTCGTGCAGGACAAGCTGAAACGGGGAGATGGCACTTTTGCGCTGCAGGGTTACCGGGATGAGCAGCAGTGGCGCGCGGAAGGACCGCTTGTCGTCCGGATTCTGCTTCCAGCGTAGAAAGCCGACCGCGAGGTAGAGTGTGTTGGAGCCCCCTTCTGACAGGTCGTTGCGGACGCTGCGGTACAGCGTCGTCAGTTGCTGGTTGAGCTGCTTGCCGGGCAGACTGCAGCACAGCTCTTTCTTGCCGAGTGCGCTCCGTGCGAGCTCGTGATGAAGGTTCTGGAGGGTCTTCTGCTCGTGGAGTTCCCGATCGCGACTGCCCAGGGGGATCTGGTCGGGGAGCGATATCAATCGTAATCTGACGCCCTGTGAGAGCAGGTCTTCGAGGCGATGAATATCGGGGCAGACGACTGGAATGGACTGCAGGTTTGGCCTGAAGTTCAACAACCGGTTTCGAAGCGACAGATCGAGCAGCTTTCGCTGCCAACGGTCGATGCGGCTGGCGGGAGTCGAGGGCTTCTCTTTTTCGGCCTGTTCGCCGGGGAGTTCGCTGAAGGCCGGGGCCGCGGGCAACGGCAGCGGACGTACTTCGTATTCGACGGGTTCGGCGTTCTCCGGTTGGGTGTCGTGAGATGCCAGGGGTTTGATCTGCCCCATCCGGGAGCGGGCGATGTCGATCGCGGCGACAAATGTATCCTCTTCGGATTCCCGTGTGGCGCGAGCGGCCTGGTCGACGGCCTCTTCAAATGTCGCCGGCTTTCGCCCGGTGACGAGTGTGGTTTCGAACGTGATGAGTTCTCGCAGCGCCAAGGCCTTACGAATCTCGCCACAATCCGGTTCGAGCAACTGACGGAGTGTCGTTTTGACCAGCCACGTGCCGACGAAGCAATGTCCATCCTGAATCACGACGACCGGATGCAGTCCCATCGCCTCGATGGCGGCGGCGAACAGCAAGGTGCTGTCGAGACAGGTTGCCAGCCCGCTCGCCAGAATGGTCGTCGGGCGTCGAATCTTCTGCCCCACGTATTCAAAGCTGGCGGGCGGGACGGCATACGTCAGTGACTCTGCCGCGACGGCGGACCAGAGTGCAGCAGTGAGCAGGTAAGCTCGCGCCGGGTCGCGGCTTTGATAGCCGTCGATTGCCGAGGAATGACCGTTGTCTGCGAGGATCTCCCCGGCCCGTTTGACAAGTCGGGCGATTGCCGGATCGTTGGGCATCACGAACGCGGCGAGCAGTTCTGCCATCGAGGAGACGCCGCCCCATTCGTCGCGGGCGAGCACGCGCACATCGTGGTTGAACTCCGCGATGACTTCGTCGCCGCAGAATGCGTGAAACTTCACCTGGCTGCGTTCGGCCTCATTGAGGCCGTGCAGGTACTGGGGGTCGAGGTGCAGATCGCGATCGCGAATCGCGATGGTTTCGCCGCTGGCGATCCGGTCGAGAACCCATTGCTTCTTTCTGGCGAATGCGGGCTCGGCTTCGAAGGTAATGCGCAGTTCACTCAGTGGTTTTCCGGTGTCGTTGCGAACTTCAAGCGAACGCAGGAGGGGGATGGAGTTCTCCCAGGATGCCGCATTCACGCAATCGGTGATGTCGGCAACGATCGTCAGCGCACCGGATTCGTTCATTGGCCTCGCCCGTTCTTTCCCTTCGTGCTTATGTCACGTGCAGTGGCTCCATCCTAGATGAATCCGGTGACGGTTTCCCGTGAGTAAAGCAAGCGCGGCAGAAATTCGCAGGGATGGCGGGAGCAGTTCTGGGCGGTTCTTAACTCCCTTTGAGAGAACGGATTCTTGCGATTGCTGGATCCGAACGTCTGACAGGTTCGGGGTGCGCCAGGGGGACTGGTCGTTTGTTCGTTGGACACAGGCTGTCCAACGTCGTGCTTAATATGGCGCTGTTTCGAGTGAAACGAGCGGTGCGGTAATGGGTCATCGTCGTCGCAGCGGTGGACGGATCGAGGAGGACATTTGCATGCTGCCTGGGATCAAAGCGGCAGAGGGGGGGCGAGAAAAGTCCTGATCCTTCGCGAGATGGCAGCGTTAGCAACGTGATAAGTCCGCGGGGTGCGGTCGTTAGGCAGGACGTCGGAACAGGACGCCAGGAGGGTTTCGTCAGCAGGAAAGGGCTACAGTATGTTACGACTCTTTAGCCTCCTAGTTGTTGTCGTCGCTCTCGTGCCGGGGCGTGTGCATGCTCAGACGCACGAGGCGAATTACGCGCTCATCAAATCCCACTGGGAGACCCCGTGGCCGCGATTTTCGATCATCGCGAAGCGGGATGTGGACAAACAGTTGCGTGCCGGGCGGCTGGCGACACCGGGAGTGTCGTACGGGTGCTATCGGCGGTTGACGCGGGCGTCTGAGGGGACGCTACTGGGACTGGAGGACATCGATCTGCTGTTGATGGTCGACGGCGAGCGGATCGCGAACGAAGAGGAGGGTCAGAAGTGGTTAGCGAGTCTGAAGGCCGGGGATACGCATGAGCTGACCGTTCGGAAACCGATCGAGCGGCGGCGGGGTGGTCGAAAGTTTGTCGAGTGGGAAACGGAGAAAATCTCGATGACGGTCCCCTCGTGGGGAGAGACCGTCACCAAGCTGGTGCCGGCGAAGCGGGATCCGATTTCGGGAGCGATGCGGATCGAGCCGGGCCTGGCGCTTGGTCCGATGGGGCTGTTGTGTGTTCGCACGCCCCAGGGGAAATGGCGGCTTCTGAAGCGGCTGACGTATGCCGGCAGCGACTGGGTGTTTGCCGAGAAGTTTACGATTGCGATCGGTGAGGAGCGGTTCCACTTTACCGAGAACTATTTTGATATCTCGCGGGATGTGGTTCGCGGCGGCGTTGTGGAACAAGCGACGCTGGACATCACGGATGAGCCGGAGTTGCTGGCGGCGCTGATGAGTGATGAAGAGGACCCGCAGCTTGTTCGCTTCACGGGGAGCGAGGTGTATGCGGACCGCGACCTTTCCGACTCGCGAGGGCTGGCGCGGCTGGTGATTGCGTCGTATTACATGCGTTGCCGCAACGGAGAGGAGTCAAAGAAATGAGGAGGGGCGTCGGTGTCGGAGTGCTTGTCCTGGTTTATTACATAGGGACACTGCACTTGAACCACACGGCGCCGAATGTCTGCGACAGTCATCGACACCAGCACTCGAAAGATGTCGCGTCGCTGCCGTAAAGCCGCACGCCCCGCCAGTTGTCGCCAGCAAGCGTCCTGCCGAACGGATGCTCCGAGAGCGTATGAACTGTGACCGCCAGTGGCTGCTTCTTAGGAAGCAGATCGGACGGTGGAACGGCACGATTCAGCCGGGGGTCCGGTTTGTCGGGATTCCAGAACAGAGTATGCCCAGTCGCTTGGTCGCGGCAGCCGATGCTCAAGCGAAGGCGCGTGGGTGGTCTGGATCTTCGCAACAGGGAACAGAAGCATCCATTCCCCACAGCAGAGGCAATGAGCGCACGTTCGACGGTGACCGGAATGTGCCGCGGGCGCTGCTGTTATGGAGAATTGCAATCCATGTGGCACCTCGACTGAGCGGCTTGTTGAGGCGATGTAGCGGCTGTCAGAACGCCTCGTCCCCGAGATTGTGAAGGGCCGATGAGTCTGCGCTACGGCGAGGAGGAGCTTACGAGCAGCCTGGGGCGTTACGGTTCATGACTGGCGTTGGACCATCTCGTTGACCCAGACGGGGACGTAGGGAGGGATGCAGCCTTTGGAAACGGGCCAGTCCCGATACAGGCCGATCTGTTCACCGATGGCGACGGCGCGTTGGCGGAGTGCGGGGTGATGGATGCCGATGGCGGCGAGGGTGTTGTTCATGGTCCACTGGACTTCGGGCCTGGCCTTGGGGAGTTCTTTCTCGATGCGGTCGAGGAGCGCGAGGAGGTCGAGGCCGTCGGGGTTCTGACTGACGCGGCTGGCTGTGAGGTTCCAGCCGGCGCGGGCGGCCCAGCGATCCCTCGCCTTCATCCATTTCTCGCGGAGAGATTCTTTAGCGGGGTGGTGGGCGACCACATAGGCGTTGAGCCAGTCGGCGACTTGGGGGCAGGTGGTGGAGCGGGTGAGTCTGTTGAGTTCGGTGGAGGAGAGTTCGTCGGGTTTGAGGAGGAGCGTGGCGAGGAGTTGCGCCTCGACGTTGCCTGTTTCCCACAGTTCGCGGGCGAGATCGGGATTCTTGCCGAGCTTTTTGGCGAGGGCACGAATGTCGCCGAGCTTGACGCCGAACTGGTTCTCGGGGGCTCCGGATCGGGCGTTGTGCCTGCGTCGGGTCTCGTTGCCGAGGGATTCGAGGTGTTTGAGAATTTCGTTACAGGTCATGGCCGGGCTGTGAGTTGCGGGTCGAGGGCAGCCAGGACGTGTGGGGGACGGGAGTGAGAATCGACCCAAGGAGCGAGAGAACCGGGATGGGCGGCGGCAGCGATCACGGGCCGGTGCGGAAGGGAAGCGTACCGGGAAGTGGATGCAGATTGAAAGGAGTGAGGGCGTTGGGACTCGAACCCAAGACCTACGGATTAAAAGTCCGTTGCTCTACCGACTGAGCTACGCCCTCGCGGCGGCCCACGGGGTCTGTACGGTCTCCAGAGGACACATCAAACGCCCTCCAGAGGACACGTCAAACCCGGGTGCGGTTCGAAAACCGCGGTGCATGCGCGGAGAGCCTGCATCAAGTCCCCGGCGACGACGCCGCAGTAGAGTGATGTTCTGCCGACGTTGCAAGCAGTCGCCGGGTCAAAAGCCGGAATTGATCATCTGGCCGCTGACGAGGAGGCGTGTTGCGATTCGAGAGATGGTGATGCGTTGATGCGAGAGCAGGTTTGGGTGGGG
>CAZUXX010000319.1:0-5142 GCA_964624215.1 uncultured Planctomycetaceae bacterium | reverse complement strand
CTACGTCAAGCGGGTCCGCGTCTTTGTCGCTCCCGCGCTGCGGGACGCGCTGCCGCAACCCCGCGAATGGGAAGCCGAATTACGCGAGGGGCTGAGCGGATGACGGCCAGGCAATTCGGCTCGGATCGTGAGGCGATGGCGTACGCTCTCGAGCTCGCAGCACGGGGGCTGGGATTGGTCGAACCGAACCCGGCCGTGGGAGCAGTGATTGTTGACGATCAACGGAGACTGCTCGGTGAAGGCTGGCATCAGCAGTACGGGGGACCGCACGCAGAAGTCCACGCCATCGCTGCCGCCGGAGAACGCTGTCGCGGCGCAACGATGCTGGTGACACTCGAACCCTGCTCGCACCACGGGAAAACTCCCCCCTGTGCGGAGGCCGTCATCGCTGCCGGCATCGCCCGGGTGATTGTCTGTTGCGGTGACCCGAACCCACGGGTGAATGGTCGCGGAATCGCCAGACTCCAAAAGGCGGGAATCGACGTCGAGACCGGTCTGCTCGAGGAGCGTGGCCGCCGGCTGATCGCTCCGTTTGTCTCCCTCACCACGTGCGGCCGGCCCTACCTGCATGCCAAGTGGGCCATGACCCTCGATGGGCGGATCGCCTCCCGCACCGGTCACTCCCAGTGGATCTCCGGCGAACAGTCGCGGGCACTGGTGCACCAGCTCCGCGGACGAATGGATGCCATCCTCGTCGGCAGCGGAACGGTTCTTGCTGATGATCCACTCCTCACAGCCCGCCCCTCCGGACCACGCACCGCCACAAGAATCGTGCTCGACCGTCGCGGCCGCATTCCCGCATCGTCGCAGATCTGCCGGACCGCCAGCGAGATCCCGACACTGGTGATCTCGACCACCGCCGCTTCCAAAGAGTGGCAGAAGACGATCGCCGGTTCAGGAGCGGAAGTCCTCGTGATCCGGACCGGGACCGGGTCCGAACCCGACCGGTTCCTGAAAGCCGTCATGGACGAACTCGGGGACCGCCGAATGACGAATGTGCTTGTCGAAGGGGGCGGGGAGGTGCTCGGCAGTCTGTTCGATGCCGGACTGCTCGACGAGTATCACGTCTTTGTCGCACCGAAGGTGGTCGGTGGAGAGTCTGCCCTGCCTCCCTTGAAAGGGCGCGGGCTGAACCAGATTCCGGACGCCCTCGCCGACGTTACGATCACCCCCATCGGGGGGGACGTCTATATCCACGGCTTCCGCTAACCGATCACTCCCGGTCGCTCGCCGATTGTCTGCTGCACCGGAAAAATCAGTTCCGCTCGAGCACTTCGTTATTCAGAAACGTGCGGACCTTCTGCAGCATCTCGCGGTCAAAGAATCCCTCGCCGCCGTGCACCCCGCCGTGCACGATGATCAGTTCCACCCGCCTCCCGGACCGCTTGTATGCCCCTTCCAGTTCGAGCGACTGGTTCATCGGCATCTGCGGATCCTGGTCGCCGTGAATCAGCAGCAGCGGCGGGTCCGAGTCATCGACGTGTGCCACCGGACTCGCCAGACGCGCCAGTTCCGCCCGATTCTCCGGACGGCCCCCCAGCAACAGTTCAAGAGCCGGCACACGCACGTTCAGGCCATGCGGCGTCGACTGGGAAAGAATCGTTTCCAGATTCGATGCTCCGAAGAAGGAGACGATCCCCTGCACGTCCGACGATGTCTGCAGATGGTCACCAACTGTGCCTTCGAGCTGTTCGTGACCGTTCGTCACCCCGACCAGCGCGGCCAGGTGTCCCCCGGCAGAGGCTCCGGCAATCACGAACCGCCCGGGATCAACCCGATACTCCCCGGCATGCGCGCGAAGGAAGCGAATCGCCCCCTTGATGTCATGCACCTGCGCCGGAAATCGAGCAACCGGAGTGAGCCGGTAGTCCACACTGGCGATGGCAAAGCCGTTCTCGACCAGCGACGTCACCGGCACACTCGCTCGCGAGCCCGCCCGCCACGCCACGCCATGGACCCAGATGATCAGCGGGGCCGGCTGCTCAGTCGCCGAGGGCTGATACAGGTCGAACAAAAGCGATCTGCCATCAACCCGGGCAAACTCGACTCCCTTGACCGTCGGCTCCATGGCCGCCAGTGGCTGACTCATCACAAGGACAACCCCAGACCGATGATGCCACGCAGGGACAGCCGACTCACGAGGCATTCTCCGCAGTCTTCGACGACATTCCGCGATGCGCCAGTTGCACGTAATCGTCCCGCACCGGGCTGAAGACATCGAGCACGCGGCAGGGGCCTTCGATCGCCACCGCGCGGTGTGGCACATTCGACGGAATCAGGAACAGCGCCCCCGGCTCGACGACGCGGGTCTCCTCGCCGATCGTCAGTTGCAGCCGCCCTTCCAGCAGCACGCCCCCCTGCTCGTGCGGATGATGATGCAGCGGCACCTCGGCTCCTGCATCCATCTCCAGGTACGACAGCATCAGCTGGTCCCCATACGGCTGCCGCATGCGGCAGCCGGGCACCGGCTCGATCTGCGGGACGTGTTCGATATCGATAAAGCCACTGTGCATGAGTTCGACCGGTTGCCGGCGTGTTGCCGCCACGTCAAATCAGAAAAGTTTCTGTCCGCGAATCAACCGGACAATGATCAGGATGAGGGCAATCACCAGCAACACATGGATCAGCCCGCCGAGAGTCGCTTTCGCGATCACGGCGATGATGTACAGCACAATCAGGACGGCAATGATCGTCCACAGCATGGGCAACTCCCTGCGATTTCGACCGACAGAAGCCCGATAGTATCCGACCCGGGCGGAGCGCACATTGGTCTTGGACCATTCGGGAGCCTCATCGCCGGAATTCCCGGCAAGTCCGTTCCCCCGTTCCGGAATCACTCTGTCACCACCCACCGGTGAGCGGATCAGTCCGCTGGCCCTCGCCCCGGGTTCAGCGGGGGGGCAACTGCAAACTCGCAGGCGATCTCGTCGCCAGCCGGCACCGGCGATAGAATCTCGCATCTGGATCAAGCCATGCGGATTCCCACCAGTCACTCGCGCGGGGCAGCGAACGCCGATACGGCCATGACGCCGATGATCGACGTCGTGTTTCTGTTGCTCGTGTTCTTCGTTTGTGCTGTCGCCGGGATCGCTCGCGAGTCGCTGCTGGCGACCGAACTGGCTGCCTCAGGAAGTGTCGAAACCGACGTGTCTCCGGTCGAACCGGATCCGTGGGTGATCGAGGTCTGGCTCAAACTCAAACCGGGACCGTCCGGCCGTCTGACGGTCGATATGAATGGCACGGTCTATGAGGATCTCGACACGATGGAGGCACAACTGGTGCAGCTCGCCCAGGTGGATGCCACCAACCCCGTGATTCTCGATATCGCCCCCGAGACCCCGCTGGGGGACGTCATCGATGTGTACGACCGGTGCCGCCGCGCTGGGCTGCAGTCGGTCAACTTTGCCGCGGATGCCCCCGGGGCTCCCTGACGCTCTCGCGCCATCTCCCTAGCTTCGAAACATCCCGGCAGCGGAGTTGTCAGCCCCTTCACCGACCCATCCGGAAATTCAGTGATTGACGCCGCTGCGGAACCCGCCGTATGATCCGTCGTGTCGGTCAAGCATCGGCACCATTCAGGAATTGTCATGCACCTGCTGCGGAATACCTTTGAGAGTCACGCCGGCTGCTTCGCAGTCGGGTACGGCTTTTTCTGGTGTCCTCCGGGTTTCCGGGCTGGGTGACGGCGTTCCTCGTACTTCGATTTCCCAACCCCGAAACCTGACCGGTTTTGGGGTTTTTTTGTTTCCCGACCCCGCCTGTTCCAGGGGTGCCCAGAGAGTGTGAGGCGAATGCCATGATCGTTGTGATGAAACCGGGAGTCACCGAAGAGACCGTCCAACGGATGGCCGGCCTCATCGAAGAGATGGGGCTCAAGGCCCATGTCATTGTCGGAACCGAGCGGACCGTCGTTGCCGCCGTCGGAGACAAGCGAAACGGGGAACGGGAAAAACTCGAATCGTACCCGGAGGTCGAGAAAGTGGTTCCGATCCTCGCTCCGTACAAGGTGGCCAGCCGCGAGGCAAAGCCGGACTCGACCGTTGTCCGTGTCCGGGACCTGGTCATTGGTGGCGGACATATCGGAGTCATCGCCGGCCCCTGTTCCGTCGAGAGCGAGCAGCAGATTCTCGACGCCGCCCGCAAGGTGAAGGAGGCGGGAGCAACCGGCCTGCGTGGCGGTGCGTTCAAACCGCGAACCAGCCCCTACTCGTTCCAAGGCCTCAAGGAAGAAGGGCTGAAGCTGCTCGCCGCGGCACGCGAGGAGACCGGGCTTGCCGTCGTCACCGAGGTGATGACCCCCGAGCATGTCGCACTCGTTTCCGAATACGCAGACGTGCTCCAGATCGGTGCCCGCAACATGCAGAACTACCATCTGCTGCAGGCGGTCGGTGAGACGCGGATTCCCGTCCTGCTCAAGCGCGGCCCCTCGGCAACGATGGAGGAATTCCTCCTCGCCGCCGAATACATTCTTGATCAGGGTAACCAGCAGGTGATGCTCTGTGAACGTGGCGTGCGGACGTTCGAAACTCACACGCGGTTCACCCTGCCATTGGCATCGGTCCCCTACCTGCAGCAGCGGACCCACCTTCCCGTGGTCGTCGACCCCAGTCACGGAACCGGGATCGCCTCCCTCGTCACACCGATGTGTGCCGCCTCCGTCGCCTGCGGGGCCAACGGACTGATTGTTGAAGTCCATCCCGACCCCGGGACTGCCATGAGTGACGGAGCACAGTCCCTGACCCCCGACGCCTTCGCCGCAATGATGGCCCGGTGCCGCAACGTGGCCCATTCTCTGGGATACACGATGTAAGACCACAACTCGTGAACGTCCCGCACCGCTGGCCGAGAGCCGCGGCAGGGGGCGCAGTGCCGGAAACCGCCCCGCAGAGCCCCGGCAGTAACTGTCCCCCTGGCGCCCTGGTGTCACCTGCCTTTCGCGATCACCCGTTCCTTCGAAGCCCGTCCCGTGATTCGACTGCTGTTTGTCATCCCGACACTGGATCGATCCGGGGCCGAGAAGCAGTTGGCACTGCTGGCGACGAATCTCCCCCGGGACCGCTTCGACATTCAGGTCGTCGCCCTGACGCGCTCCGGGCCGTACGCGGCGATGCTCGACGAGGCAGACATCCCGCTGACAGTGCT
>CAZUXX010000318.1:0-5153 GCA_964624215.1 uncultured Planctomycetaceae bacterium | reverse complement strand
CGTTGTGCTTGCCGAACGTCGTCCCGATCGCCCCGATCAGGCCGGGGACGTCGCGGTGCCGGTAGAGCAGCATGTGACCGTCGAGATACGCATCGAGATGGAAATCGTCGAGGCGGACCAGCCGCAGGAATTCGTTGCCGAATGTGGTTGCGGCTGCGGAATAGTTGGCGGAGTCGGTCTCGATCGTGACAGAGACGAGCGTGGAAAAGGCTCCCACGTCGGTGGAGCTTGTGGAACTGATTTCGATTCCCCGCTCCTGTGCGAGGACATCGGCGTTGAGCAGGTTGACGTTTTCTGCCAGCGCCGTCGACAGGAGCCCCGCCGTGAAGGCGTTGGCGATGAGTTTCGTGGGCCGCCGGGCCGCATCGCCGCGAAACTGCAGACGTGCCGCCTTGTGTGGCTTTCCTTCCGTCAACTGGGCCATGAGCAGGCCGAGACGGTAGCCGAGATCGAGGTACGGACGCAGGCCCTCCATTTCCTGGGCAGCGATGGGAACCATATTGACCGCGTGACGAATCTCGTTGTCGAGCAGGAACGCCGAGATGATTTCGGCAGCCTCGACGGCGACCTGTTCCTGGGCCTCATCGGTCGAGGCCCCCAGGTGCGGCGTACAGAGCACTTGAGGAAGAGACCGGAAGGGGTGATCGGCGGGAAGCGGCTCGGTCTCGAACACGTCGAGCGCGGCACCGGCAACATGTCCCGACTCGAGAGCTTCCAGCAGGGCGGCTTCGTCCACGATGCCGCCGCGGGCACAGTTGACGATTCGCACTCCCTTGGGCATCCGCGCGATTCGCTCGGCGTTGATGAGCCCGCGGGTCTGCTCGGTCAGCGGGGTGTGGACGGTGATGAAGTCGCACTTTGCCACGAGTTCGTCGACAACGCGGAAGAGCGTGACTCCTTCGTTGGCAGCGACCTCTTCGGTGAGGAACGGGTCGTAACCGAGGACGTTCATTTCGAGTCCGCGACAGCGGCGGGCGACACTGATGCCGATGCGTCCCAACCCGATGACGCCGATGGTTTTCCCGGCCAGCTGGGTCCCCTTGTAGGCCTTCTTGTCCCACTTGCCTTCGCGCATCGAATGCGAGGCGGGCCCGATGTTTCGGGAGAGAGCCATCAGCATGGCGAGCGAGTGCTCAGCGGTGCTGGTGGTGTTTCCGGCCGGGGTGTTCATCACGACGAGTCCCTCGCGGGTCGCCGCGGCGAGATCGATGGTATCCACCCCGACGCCGGCCCGGACAATCACCTTCAGCCGCTTCTGTCCGGCGAGGGCGTCGGCACCGAGTTTCGTCTTGCTGCGGACGATAATGCCATCGGCATCGGAGAGCGCAGCGCGGAGCTGGTCGAGTGTGTCGTACCCTTTGTCGACCACTTCGATCCGCCCGGACTTTTCGAGCAGCTCCAGCCCCGCCGGAGAAAGATCGTCAGTGACCAGGACTCGAAACTGTTCCGCCATCGCAGGATCCATGGTTGGGTGTGTCAACGTGTTGACGGATGCTCGTCGCCCTGCAGTCGGGCTCACGGAGAACACCGTCCATCCCTCAGAATCATGCCGCACCGAGCCGTCCTGAACGGCCTTGCGGCTGTCTGCGGGTAGCATAGAGGCTGCGCAGACCGCAGCAACCGCACACCGTGACGCTGGAGTCCACGGGTGTGAACTCCCCGAAATCGGCGAAAATAGCCGGTCCCTCGAACGGGAAATTCGCGTCAGCCAAGGATCCCCCCACGATGAAGCTTGCCACGATCGAGACCTCCGGCGACCTCCGGGCCGTCGCCGTGCACACACACGACGGAGAGATCCGCTTTGCTGACCTGGCGGCCGGTGACGCCGGTCTCCCGACATCGCTGATCGACATCCTCGCGGTGGACCCGGCCCTCGACCGGACCCGCGCGGCGGCACAACAGGCCATCGAGAGTGGCCGGTTTCTGGAAGGTACGCTGCGAGCGCCGCTTCCACGACCGGGAAAGATTCTCTGCATCGGACTGAACTACCGCGATCATGCGCGGGAATCCGGGCTTGAGATTCCCGGAGAACCGGTCTGTTTCGGGAAGTTCGGAAACACCATTATCGGACCCGACGACGCGATCCGGATCCCCGCGGTGAGCTCCCAGGTGGACTATGAGGCCGAGCTGGTCGTCGTCATCGGCCGCGGGGGCTACCGAATTCCGGCAGAGGCTGCGATGGACCACGTTGCCGGCTACATGAACGGCCACGACGTCTCGGCCCGCGACTGGCAGATCGGCAAGCCGGGGAAACAGTGGATGCTCGGCAAGACGCCGGACACATTTGCGCCGATCGGACCGTGGCTGGTTACGGCCGATGAGATCGCCGACCCGCACGCACTGGACGTGTCGTTGCGTCTGAATGGAGAAAGGATGCAGCAGGGGAATACCCGGGAGTTCATCTTCGGCGTTCCCGAGCTGATCGCCTACGTCTCGCAGATCATCACGCTCGAGCCGGGCGACATCATGTTCACGGGAACGCCACCCGGTGTCGGCATGGCCCGCACGCCTCCGGTCTTCCTCAAGCCGGGAGACGAAGTCGAAGTCGAGATCTCCGGGTTGGGGGTGCTGAAGAACCCGGTCATTGCAGCGTCCTGATTTCCGCGGGGGCGTTGGAGCGACAACGGGACTCTCGCGCTGGTGATTCCGCCAGAGATATCAGGATTTGGTCGAGCGTCTTTGGTCCGGGATTCGGGGGACATTGCTGAAGAGGCAGACGGGCTTCGCCACTGGAGTATGGTTTCGGCAGTGCTGAGGCTCCGCTCGGGCGTGCCGGAGCACATCGCCTGGCGGGCGCTGCACACGGTGGCTCCGCGGCAGTCGCGGGTCATCAATTCCCGTTGACGTCGATCGGCTGATCGGCATATATCGCCGCACTCTCCCATTGTCCCGGCTCTCGGGACCCGTCTTCCTCAAGTTTCCCTCCATCGCGTGACAGATCCCTGCTCGCCAGCGTTCGGTGCTGCGCGGCTGCCTGCGTGTCCCCTCAGCAGGTTGCGGCGGGGGTGCGTGGTCGTTGCGACGCTGCTGTTCGTGACAGTCACGGCTGCGGCGAACCCGCCAGCGGAGGTCTCTGCTGACGAGGCCGGGCTCACCGAGAAAACACCGATCAATCGGGGCTCAGGCGAGAGCAGCGGTCAAGCCGGCGGATCCGGTCTGTTCGACTGGGAGAGCTACCTGCTTCCGGGAGGGCTGCTGCTCGTCGTGTGGGGCGGCGCCCACTGGCTTAAGAGAATACAAGGACGGGCACGGACGGACGTCGCCGGAATACTGGAGGTCGTGGCGACGACTCCCCTGTCCGGGCACAGTCGGCTGCACATCGTCCGCCTCGGAGAACGGATTCTGCTCGTGGGAGATTCCCCCGCGGGTCTGTCGCGTCTGGCAGAACTCGATGACCGAACCGAGATCGACCATCTGCTTGGGCAGTCCGCACAGGCAGGTGAAATCTCCGATGAGGTGTCCCGGCCGACAGGCAGAAGCTGGATGCGAGCCGCCGGTGCACTGCTGTTGCTTGCCTGCGCGCCGATCGCTTCCGCGCAGTCGCCACATGCTTCGCGGACTGTGTCCCGGTTCGAGCCTGTCGACGTCGACCGCTATCTGGAGTCGCAGCGGCTGCCCGGGAGTGGACAGACTTTCCGGAGAGAGAACGGTCCATGGGGGCATGCGAGTGGTCACCTGCCGCACTCCCAGCGCGAACGCGGGAGTCGCGAGTTCGGATACGAAGCGATTCCCTCTGCAGCTATGGAGTCGGTGAATCGCCCTGGGCCACAGTCGGTCTCGGGAAATTCCAGTCCTGTGAAGCGGGTGTCGTGGTCTGTCACGGCAGAGGAGACGGAGGACGAAGCCACGACGGGGCCGGGTGATTCCGTCTCGCTGCTTTCACCCGATGACCTGCAGGTGACCTTGAAGCTGGCGGTGCTGATCGGAGTGATGAGCCTGGCACCGGCGATCCTGATGATGACCACCTGTTACGTACGGATCATCGTGGTGCTGAATCTGTTGCGACAGGCGATCGGCATCCCCCAGTTCCCGCCGACACAGGTCCTCACGGCACTGAGCCTGTTTCTGACGGCGGTTGTGATGTGGCCCGTCTGGGAGCGGGCATATCACGAAGGGATCCGCCCGTACCTCGCGAGCGAGTATGCGACGCCTGCTGAGCGGCAGGCGGCATTTGATGCGGCCATCACGCGCACGTGGGAGCCGGTGCGGCGTTTTATGAGTTCCCAGATCGAAGCGGATGGCAATGCCGCCGCGATCGATCTGTTTCTCGAATACGACTCAGCGACCAAGGATCGAAGCTCCACGTCGCCGCAGTTTTATGAAGAAGTTCCGACACGGGTGCTGTTACCGTCATATCTGCTGAGTGAGCTGAAGACAGCGTTTCTGATCGGGTTCCGGATTTATCTGCCGTTCGTCGTGATTGACCTGTTGACGGCCGCGGTAGTGACCGCATTCGGGCTGACGACGGTGCCTCCGAATGTGGTCGCCCTCCCGGTCAAGCTGTTGTTGTTTGTGGCGATCGACGGTTGGTTTCTGACCATCGAGACGCTGTTGCGCAGCGTCGCGATTGCTGCTGTGTGAGGATCTCATGTCCGGATCGCTGCACTACGATCAGGCCGTTGAGCTGATGCGTCAGGCCCTGATGCTGACGTTGCTGCTTGGGACACCACTGTTGCTGGCTGCCCTGGCCAGTGGCGTGGTGCTGTCACTGCTCCAGTCGCTCACGGGTCTGACGGACCCGTCGATCTCGGCCGTTCCGCGGCTGGCCGTCGGTGCGGTAATGGTCCTGGCACTGTTGCCATGGGTCGTCGAGAGACTCGGCGAGTATTGCCTGGAACTGCAGGGGACCCTGCCCGGGTGGTGAGGACGTGATGGACGTGCTGAGCATCCCGGAGATCGATTGGGGCCACCTGACCCCGCTGTGGGGAGTGCTGCGTCCGCTGTTGCCGGGCTTCCTTCTTCTGACCGCCCGCTGTGTGGGACTGGTCATGACGCTTCCGGTGATCGGGACTTCAATCACTCCGGTGCCTGCGCGGCTGGCACTGGCTGGGCTGCTGACGATGATCCTCGCACCCTCGACCGGCGGCGTGTCGGTCTCACTGGAGATCGTGCCGCTGCTGGCGTTGCGGGAGGTGATGCTGGGCAGCCTGCTG
>CAZUXX010000317.1:0-5154 GCA_964624215.1 uncultured Planctomycetaceae bacterium | reverse complement strand
CAGCATCGCTTCAAGAAACGGAAGCGACAGCGCCGCTCCGGCTCCTCACAGAATCGTTCGACGGGACAGCGTCTTGGCCATCAGTAATTCCTCCGGCTCAGGTTTCTCAGGGCTCAGTATCGTATCAGTCCTGGTAGATGTCAGGCAAATCAGGAGGACGAGTCCCCTGCAGTCTATGCCGTTCAACTACTCCTTCGACGGGACATCCTCGCCCCGCATGCGGAACGGTTCGCTCATGACGATGGCCATCACCAACGCCGAGAAGCGATGTCCCTTCTCTTCCACCTGGCCAACGATCTCTTCGACCGCGCAACTGTCATAATACTCCAGACCGCGCCCAAGTCCATATGTCAAAAGCTTTTCAGTCACACACTTGGTGAATTCACGGTTTCTCGCCTGAAGAATCGTGACCAGCTCCAGCGGCCCCTCGAAGCTCTCTCCGGTCGGCAAAGTCCCCTGCGCATCTACCGGATGCTTCCCCTCCTTGTCTCTCCATCGACCGATCGCATCGAAGTTTTCCAGACCAAACCCGATCTCGTCCATCACCTTGTGACACGACGCACACACCGGGTCCTCACGGTGAAGGACCAGCTGTTCTCTCATCGACAGGTCCGGATGCGACTTCGATGTCTCTTCCAGCGAAGGGACGCTCGGCGGCGGATCTGGCGGAGCATCCCCCAGCAGGTTCGCAAGAACCCATTCTCCCCGTTTCACCGGAGAAGTCCGATCGGGGTACGACGTCAGTGTCAGAATACTCGCGTGAGTCAGCAGTCCGCTCCGGGGCTCATCCCCCAGCTCAACCCGCCGGAACTCCTCCCCCTTCACCCCCCCGATCCCGTACAGCTTCGCCAGACGCTCGTTCAGGAACGAGTAGCGCGCCGTCAGCAGCTCGGTGATCGGACGGTCGTTCCGCACGATGTGCCCAAAAAACAGCTCCGTCTCCTTCCACATCAGCATCCGCAGTTCATCATCGAACTCCGGAAACAGATCGGGATCCGGTTCCACTTCATTGGTCGTCAGCTTCCGCAGACCCAGCCACTGCCCCGAAAAATTCTCGATCAGGGCATCGGCCTTCTCGTGTGCCAGCATCCGCGCTGCCTGCTGCCGGAGAACCTCATCCTTCTTGAGTTCTCCCCGCTCCGCGAGATCCAGCAGTTCATCATCCGGCATCGACGACCACAGGAAGTAGCTCAGCCGCGAGGCCAGCTCGAAGTCGTCCAGCGAATGGCGGGCATTCGGGTCTCCCATCCGTTTGTCCGACTCGACCCGGAACAGAAACTGCGGCGAGCACAGCGCCGCCTGCACGGCAATCTGCATCCCGCGCTCGAACGAGTCGCCATGGTCGACCGTCATCTGGACGAGCTTCGCGTACTGGGCGACTTCATCGGGAGTCACCGTCCGCCGAAACGCCCGACGCAAGAACGGCTCGAGATTCACGCGCGCCGCATCGTCCACCGAACGACCTTCACCCGGCGTCACCGCTACCAGCCGCTGATGCGACTCGGGAAGCTCCGTCGGCAGTCCCTTCGGTCCCGTCACCGTCACCGCTCCCACGTACAGGTTGCGGTCCTTCCGGCGGCGGGCTTTCTCGTTGTAGTAATCGTTCAGGAACCTCGCCGAAAGACGCCGCTTGCCCGCTTCGGCGTTCACGGTCAGCGTGTAGGTCTTCAGATCCCTGTGACCGGTGACTTCGAACGTCTTGATCACGTTGCCGTCGATGGCAACTTCCATCTTGGCGTCCTCGTCCCCCGCCTGGTCCTGCATCGCTTCGATGGTGATCTCGTACTCCCCGGCCGCACCGAATTTCGGCTCAGTGAAGACGACTCCCCGCGATACGAGGGCCTGGGTATCCCCCCGGTCATGAACCGCCCCCTCCGAACTCAGCTTGTTCGCAGGGATGTACAGTTCGATGGCGTTGGGATTCTCCGTCAGAATCGCCTTCGCCGTGATCTGCTCGGCGGCATCCAGGTACTTCTCGACCAGCAGCGGCGGGACTGTCAGCACATCGCCGATGTTGTCGAACCCGTAGCCCACATCGTCCGACGGGAAGTCGTCGGCCGGCTGGAAATCGACCCCGATCAGATCACGAACCGTGTTGTTGTACTCCGTCCGGTTCAACCGGCGGATCGTCACCCGGCCCGGATCCGGATTGGCGTCGCAATCGACATAGAACAGCGTGTGCTTCAGCCAGGCCGAGACCTTTTCCCGCTCCTCCTGTGTCGGCTGGTCCACATCCGAGGGGGGCATCGCCCCCACCTCAACCAGCTGCAGAACCTTCTCCCACCGCTTGCGGGCCATCAGCAGATCGTCGGCGGTCTTCACCGAGTCCAGCGCCAGCCCCTCTTCGGCATACTCACCGGCATGACAGTCGAAGCAGTACTTCTCGAAGAACGGCTGAATCTCCGAGTACGGAGCAACGGTCGGCGCTTCGGCCGCACTGAGCTGCTGCTCCGGGGTGCTCACGCTCGTTGGCAGATTGACCAGCAGGATGACCAGGACAATGATCCCCAGCGATCCACCACCGATCATCATCATCGGCTTCAGCCGTCGCTGCGACCGCCCGCGGCCACGCTTGCGCGCAGTCCGTCGAACGGGAGACGGAGGCAACGCTGCTCCGGCCGACTGCTTCCGCTTCGCAACCGGACGTACCGCTTTCCCGCTGGCAGCTCGGGCAGCACCCGCGCCACGACGAACCCGTTTGCGTGGCGGCGGCGTGTCGAACGCGGAGTCGAAGTCGTCGGCCTCCTCCGGCAACTCGAACGCGTCACCGGCTTCGTTCGCCAGAGCCGCCTGCCCCAGCGAATCGGCGCTGAACTCCGGAACTCTGAATCGGTGCCGGCACTCCGGATTGGGACACTCACCCCGTTTTCCGGCCCATTCCGATCGCAACTGGAACCGGACACCGCAACGATTGCAGCGGACGCGAAGAATCATGCGAAATCCACTCGGCGAATCGTCCCACGGCGACTGCGATGGCGGGGGCAGTCGCCCGCGTGGAACACGCGCCGGTCAAGGCGGGAAGCAGCAGCGAATTCAGGCTGCCGCAAGAAATCGACACCTCCAAATATATACGCCGTTGCGACGGAGCGTCTACCACCAACTCCCGCAACGGGCGGGGGCACACGCCACAAAATTACACTGTTTTCCCCCTCCCCGAAGGATCAACCCTGCTGGCATGACCGTCCCGGGGCACTCGCAAAACCGTCAAAACCGGGAGCCTGTGTCCCCCGCGTCCAAGAATCTCCTCACAGATCTCCGGTCGTCACGAACACCAGACGCATCGGTATCCGTGAATCCCGGCTCCTGCCTCCTCCGGCCGAACATCCGGAACATACGTTACGGCATCGCCGCCCATTCACGGAGCAACGTCCCGTCCCCCGGATTGAACAGGCAGATGCGGCCATTCTGTCCACCGACCGCCAGCACCGAACCGTCGTTGGCAATCGCCACCGATTCGACCCGTCCCGCCTCGGTCTCGAACGTGCGGATCCCCTTCCCGTCGGCTCCGTTGTACGAGCGAACCGGATTCTCCGCCCCCGCGCCAAACACCTGCGAATCGGCGGCAATCGACATGTCCAGTACGTCGCCTCCAAAACCTTTCAGCGACCGCACCTCTTTCGCTTCGCTCACATTCCAGATGCGAATCTGCTTGTCAGCTGCGCCGGTCGCGACATGGGCCCCGTCCGGAAGAAAGCCCACCGTATAGACCGTCTCCTTGTGACTGTTGAACGTCTTGATGGCATCCCCGGTCGCCGCATCGAACAGCTTGCCTGTCTTGTCCCGGCTTGCCGACGCCAGCCGTGTCCCGTCCGGTGACCACGCCACGTCGAACACCCAGTCGGCGTGATCCTCGATCACCGCCTGCGGCTGCCAGTCGGCGGTGCCGAACAGGCGGATCGTGCGGTCGGTTCCCGCGGCGGCCAATCGTGTCCCGTCAAAGCTGAATGCCACCGACAGAACCGAGTCTTCCGCCCGCACCAGATCGGCAACCAGCTTCCGCGTGGCAACCTCGAAAACCTTCACCTCACCCTGCGAGCCCGGCGTCCCCGCCGCCACGGCCACCCATCGCCCCTGCGGATCAAACGCAACCCCGTGAACCCGCTCGGCGACGTTCGTCAGCCGGGCTGCCAAACTTCCGTCGGCAACCGTCCACAACAGCACCTCGTGATACCCCGAGGACGCAAGCAGTTGCCCATCCGGGCTGAAGGCCAGCGCCGTGACCGGCAGCGGAGCAGGATAGTGTTCCGGAGGAGCCGGCTGCGGCTGCGGAGGCATGACATCAATCAGTCGACCCCGCGGATCGGCCCCCGCATCGAGCCGCGCCCCGAACTCGACCCAGCGGCGAATCACCGAAATCTGCTCGGCTGTCAGCGGATCCGCGTCCTGGGGCATCGACCCGTCCTCGATCAGGATGCACAGCATCGAGTCGTCCGGTTGCCCCGCCTCCACTGCTGGCCCCGACTCACCACCGCGGACAATCGACTCCCACGACTCCATGTTGTACCGCCCCTTCGCCATCCGGGAGTTGTGGCAGGCAGTGCACCGCGAATGAACGATCGGGGCCACCTCGTCAGTGAACGAAACCCACTTCCCCATCGACTTCAACTGGTCCTGCAACTGCGTGGCGACCGCCAGGCGATGAGCCTTCCGCTCGTCGACCACTTTCTTCTGCTCGGCAATCCGCCTGTCGATCTCGTCCACGGCAGCGACCGCCTCCGCCAGCTTCCCCTCCGCTGCCGACTTTTCGGCCGCTTTGGCTTCCTTTTCGGCGACCGCCGACTGATGTCCTTCCCGCGCCTTGGTGGCTGCTTCGGAGGCCGCACTCAACGCCTGCTGAGCCTCCTTGAGCGCAGCGTCGGCGGCCGCTTTCATCTCATCCGTCGCTTCGGGATTCTCCCTGACAGCCGCCACCTGCTTCTCGGCTGCGGCCACGGCCTCACTCGCAGCCGCAAGTGCAGCCTCCGCCTTCTCGAGCGCCTCCTTCGCCATGCCTTCCCGCCCGGTAATCTCGGCGAAGGCCTTGTCGATCTCGGCCAGCGCCCGCTCTGCCTGAAACCGGTCAAGACTGGCCTGTGCGAGCTCCTGCTGCAAAGCCTGCACGCCGTTGTTCGCCGCCGTGACGTGGTCGACCTGGAAGCGCTGCAACGGCGGGAA
>CAZUXX010000316.1:4917-5168 GCA_964624215.1 uncultured Planctomycetaceae bacterium | reverse complement strand
GTTCGCCTTCGTGTGCGGATGGAAATCCTTCGGCCGGGCAGCGCGGGCCTTCTTCGGATCGCGGTGGCAGTTCGTGATCAGCGCCAGCAGGGAAGCGGTGTGGTTCCAGCGGTCACGGGAAGCGGCATCTGCCATCCAACAGAGTTGCCGCAGCGTCAGCGGGCCGGGGTCGACGCCGACAATCCCGGCGAGTTCGTAGCCGAGCTTCCAGATGTCGATCGACTGGCCTCGTCGAGGGCGGTCTCGATCGC
>CAZUXX010000316.1:1368-4907 GCA_964624215.1 uncultured Planctomycetaceae bacterium | reverse complement strand
CTGGTCGAGCGACGCCGTCTGCCGCCGCTGGGCCGCGGTTGTCACCTTCGCGAACGCCCGCCTCAGCAGCATCCGCTTCCCTTCCTGGAAAAAATCGATGGCCGCCTCGATCAGCGCCACGGCGGCCTTGTCGGCCGACTCCTCATCCAGCGACTCGCCGAACTGCTCGGCGGTGATCCCGCGCTCATCCAACTGCGGCTGCAGCAGGGCGACCAGGCAGTCGAACAGGACGAACGGATCGCCGGTCAGCTGCCCCATCACGTCCGACTTGGAATCGACGAGCCGCGTCAGGTCAACGCCCGTCGCCGCTTTGACCCGGCGGAGCGACGTGTAGTTGATCTCGATCGTCCAGGAACGTCCCTGGCGGTCAGTGAACGACTTCATGCGAGAGAGTTACTCCAGGTTACGTGGTGGTCATCCACTCGGGGGGATGTTCGGCGTAGGTGGGCTTGGCAGTTACTGAAACCGTGATGGCTTCCTCAAGCGGCTCGTTGCGGCTGAAGTTGGTGATGGCCATCGTGGCCCGCAGCCCCTGGGAACCGGCGGTGGCGACGTCCCCATCGAGGGCCGCGAACTCAATTGGCGTGTTGTTGAAGAACGCATCCTTGATCGCCGTGAACCCGGCATCCGCCGTGTCCCAGACCATCTCAAACTCGATCGAGCCGTCTTTCAGCGTCGCCAGGATCGCCCGCCAGCCACCGTTGCCGCGCGTGCTGGCGTCGGCCTCCCCGGCTTCGACGTTCAGCGTGAGATCCTTGACGTTCTTCATCTCCTGCCAGCTGGGGGTGTCGTAGCTGGATGAGTTGCGGAACAGTTTCGCGTCCAAGCCCAACCGTACGCCCATGATAGAATCCTCTCAGCAGCGTTGATGGAAACGGATTCAGTACTCGGCCGGGACCGCATGCCCGGCGGCGACGAGGGCCAGGTTCAGGTTCACATCGCCGGCAATCAGGTCGGCCAGGTAGCGGCCGTACTTCTCGGTGACGTCTTTCCGGGTGCGGACCGTCAGCGCGCGTGTGTCGCCGATCAGGTCGTCCAGCTGCGATTCGAGATACCTCTTCGCCGCGAGACCGCGGGGACGTTCAGTCCCTCGGGTCTCCGGCGCGTTGATCCCGGCCAGCCGGAGCGTGACGGTGATCGTCACGTGGAATCCGAGGTCGATCTCGGCTTCCACGGTGTCGCCGTCGATCACGCGCGTGATCCGGGCCCGGTACTCGTACATGGCGGATCACTCCTGGATTACGCCGAAGGCGCGGGAGCGAACGATTCGCTCGCCGGGACGGAGGGCTGACCAACGCCGACCGTCCCGCTCGGCCCGGACGGCCAGTGGCCGAGGACAGGCAGATGGCTGATCGGGATGCCGTTGGTCAGGACTTCCAAGTCATCCTCGGTCGGCCAGTCATCGAGTGGAGCCACGGTGTCGAGGAGTTCCGTGCTGGTGAACCAGGCGGACGGGTTGTACGCCGCGAGCTGCGCATCGCTGAGCGTGAAGTCGGGCTTCGCGGCGTCCACCAGCGGGATGCGGAACAGTTCCGTCGCCACGAGCCGGTAGACCCGCTGCACGTACTGGCCGATCAGTCCCGCGAACGCCTCGCTGATTTCCAGCGGCCGGGCATTCTCCTGGTGCTGCATCGCTTCGGTCAGACCGATGAGCATCAGCCCCGCATACTGCTTGAGCCACTGGTTGCGGACCTTGAAGTACGGCGTCGGGTAGACGAGGAACTCCTCGGGAGCCGGCAGCGCATGGGCCGTCTCCATGTTGAGGACGTTGGCCGGCACCGCTCGCGAAGCCAGGATCGACCGGGCTCGCGTGCAGAGCTTGTGGATGCGGGTCAGCGTGTTGATCGACGGCGGCGTCCTGAGGCGGGCATCGGGATGCCAGAGGATTGCCTGCAGGTTGCGCCCGACCACGTCGGTCAGGTAGCGGATCGTATCATTCTGCGACTTGGTGTCGTTGGAGAAATTCGGAATGGCGAGGCCGAACCGGCCCCAGTCACCGACGTTGGACCAGAGGAACGCATCATTTCCGGACATGGAGATTCTTTCGAGAGGGTTGGGAACGGAAGGAATAGAGAACAGCAGCAGCGGACTACTTCGTCGGCTTCACCCCCTTGGCCGAGAGGAACTGATTGATCAGCCCCTTGAGGGTTTCGAGCGTGGAGACCGCACCGGGGTACTTGCGGACCAGTTCGGTCTCGGCCCAGGCGAACGCTTCGGCAAACGTGTCCCGCTCATAGGGGGCGAACCGGGTCTCCGGGAGGATCGCCTGGGGCGGTGGAGGATGCTCGACCGTGACCATTGGCGGGGGTTTCGGTGCTGCCGGCGGATCGTGGGCTGGTCTGGGATCACGCCGGCGACGGAGCGTGCGCCAGAGGGCGAGGCCTCCCAGGATCAATCCGCCCGCACCACCGGTGATCCCGCCGATGCCCAACCAAGTGGCGATGGAGACCGCGGTCTGCACGAGTCCGCTCAGGCGATCGAGCCGGTCGGCCACTTCGGGATGCATCACCACCGGGGGCATCGCAGGAGCGGTTGCCGAGGGAGCCGGATCCTCCACAACGTCCACGTCCGGGTGAGTCGGCGCGGATGAAGCGGAGGGGGACTCGCCATCAGCAATCGCATCCCGCTGCGGCGGTGGCCGGGCCGCAATCTCCTGTTGAATCCCCAGCCGCACCAGCAGATCGTCCGGTCCCTCGTAGCCGGTGACTCGAACACCGCCGGAAACAATGAACATCGGCACTTCCGTCACACCGAACCGCCTGACGACATCAGGCTGCCGTTCGGCATCGACGAACTCGATGGCGAACGCGGCTTCCAAGGCCTGCCGTAGCGTCGCGTGATTCGCGTAATCCGCCTTGAACCGCCGGCAGGGTCCGCAGGTCACGGAACCGAACACGTACAGCGTCGGTTTGCCGGAGGAGGGGGGCGGATCAGCGGGACGGCTGGGACGGACGGCGGCATATGCCTGGCGGACAGCGGCCGACGAGATGAATACACTCGTCCGGCAGTCGCTGCTGTTGAGCAGGCCGCAGACTTCCCCTTTGGCATTCAGCAGCGGCCCGCCGCTCCAGCCGGGATTCGTCCCGAATGCCACGACATTTCCGTTGAACGCTCCGCCCGCAAATTCGAACGTGCTCCACCGCAACACCGCCCCGCTGGCCCAGTGGAGTTCCCGTCGGCCATTGAGTTGCGGATAGCCACAGGACCAGACCCGTTCGCCGACCTGCGGGGCCGTGGCGGCGATGGGGAGGAACGGATAACCGTCCCCCTCGCAGTCATACACCACCGGCCCTTCTGTCTCGCGGCAGACAGAGACCCGCGTGGCAGAGACGGTGCGGTCCTTGAACCGGACGTTCACCGTGGCGGGATGGTCGCAGTGCCGCGCGGTCAGCACCAGCCCCGAGGGATCTACACAGACGCCGCTGCAGCCTTCGACGATGACGACCGCATCGTCCACGGCCGCCAGCGTGATCTGGCTTCCCAGGCTGAGGATCGCAAGGACAATCAGCGGCAGATTCCGGCGCTGGGGGAGAATCGCC
>CAZUXX010000316.1:0-1358 GCA_964624215.1 uncultured Planctomycetaceae bacterium | reverse complement strand
AGTCCGAGCGTGAGGAGCAGAATCGTCAATACATCTCCTTGGTAAACGAGTGGCAGAACTGGAACGTCCCGCGGCGGACGAGTTCCCTGAGCAGGCAGGCGGGGTTGAACCGGGTCGGGTTGGAGCGATTCATCCGCCCCAGCCGCATACAGACGGCCGCGACGAGCTCGGAGCAGAACAGCTCGTTGAGGTCCGCCGACGGCAGCAGCCGGGTCCGCTTGAACAGCCGGGTGCCGGAAAGCAGCGCCCCGCCCAAGTCGTAGGTCACTTCCTGGCCGATGAAGTGCCGGACGAGAATCCGGGTCAGCAGGTCGCTCTCATCGCCGGACAGTTTCTCAATGGGGGCGAGCCGATAAAGGTCGACCCGTGCCCCGGCGGTGACATAGTCATGAATCCGGATCTCCGGCAGATGCGCCTGGCAGCCGTTGATGTGGCGGGCCAGGATGACGCAGGGATGCGGGCAGAGGGTCGTCGATTCGACCCACACCATCCGGCCGTGGAACTCACACAGGACCGCCACGTGCGAGGGGCCAACGCGCAGCCGCGGCGGAGCCAGCAGCGACGCGGTTCCCCAGCGGATGGCACTGGCCGTGAACCCGGTGCCATAGCAGGCGGCGATGTCGAGCGGCTCGAAGTCGAACTCGTTCATCGTCCCTCCCGCAGCCGGTCGAACAGGTCATCGTGCCGGGCCAGCCGGCGGCGGATGTCTTCCAGTTCCGCCCCCCGCAGTTCGTTCTGCGCCCGGACCTCCGCCTTGATGGCGGCCATGTCGGAGGACATCTGCCAGGCCCAGAGGACCGCCCCGACAAAGATCACCGAGACCGTGAAGCTCAAAAATGAGACGAACCACTTGGGGATCACGACAAAGCCGTTGCCGTTCATCCCCAGCGCATGCAGCGGTTCAGAGTTGGAAGTCGATGCAGCCATAAGACTCCTGGTCAGCGAACAGAATCCCGCCACATGGCAGGGACTTTGGGAAGCTCCTGGCGGAATGCCGGCCCCATATAGGGCCGCTCTTCGATCGCCACGCGGACCGGCTTCCCCTGCGGCGTTTCGACGACGGCGCTGCCGCCGTACTCCAGCGTCGCCGGGGCTTCGGTGCCGGTGCTGAGCCGGGCGGGGCCGATCACGACCGAGCGACGGTCGGGATCGAACACGAAGTAGATGTGCCGCTTGAGCAGCCCGGTCTGATTGGTCGGGGATTCATCCGGCTGCGACGACCGCTTGCGGCGACGAATCCGCTGCTTCGCATCCTGTCGGACATACGCCCCGAACCGCGAGAGGACCTTCCGTTCAGCCCGGCTGACCTTCGATTGCACCTGCTGGCGGTCGAAGAACAGGCTCTTGGCCTGGGAGAT
>CAZUXX010000315.1:0-5168 GCA_964624215.1 uncultured Planctomycetaceae bacterium | reverse complement strand
ATCCTGGCGACTTTCGTGGGTGGGCTCGGAGCGGCAGTGGCGGTGAGCAACACGGTGAGAAACCTGATGTTCTCGCTGTTTAAGTACAACGTCGGTGAGCAGATGGGGGTGGATCCGTCGTGGATTGTGGCGCTGCAGGCGGTCGGGGGTGCTGCCGGCAATATGATTTGTGTGCACAACGTCGTGGCGGCGTCGGCGGTGGTGGGTCTGGCGGGCCGTGAAGGGGCGGTGATTCGCAAGACGCTGATCCCGTTTGTGTACTACGCCCTGATGGCCGGCCTGATCGGATTCGCAGTGGTGTGGAGTCCAATTCTGGGATGGGTGAACGCGGGGACGTTCGGAGCGTTGCTGCTGCTGGTCTGCCTCGTGGCGGTGGCCGTGCTGTTCGCGCCTGGTTCGACCGACCCCGGTTGATGCGAAGCAGGAAAGAGAACCGGTCGTGAGCGTGGCCGGGGGGGCAGCGAGCGTGCGTTCCGCAGGCGGAATGCGTTTCGTTTGAAGGGATTTATCCGTCAGAACCGGCGAGGTTCTTCGAGGATTCGAAGAGCTGGCGCACGGCGGCTTCGCCATACTTGCGTTCGAGCTTGCGGATGGTGAAGTGTGCTTCGGCGGTATCCTGGAAGTGGTCCATGAACAGGGCGTTGATGAGACCTCCACCGACGGCACCGATGACGGGAACGGCCTGCGCGGCGGCCTTCTCGGTGACGGCGATTCCGAAACGGGAGGTAATCGCGTTGACGAAGCGTGTGAGGACCGGTCCGCCGACGTGAAGGCTGCCTTTGGCGAGAGCTTCGGCGACGGCATCGGCGTGACGGGCGAGTGCGGCCCGTGCGATGTAGTAGCTAGCCTGGACGAACTCCGCCTTGCGTTCGACTTCTCCGTGATCGGCGGTGGCATCAAATGCTTCGCGGGTTGCGGGCCCGGGTCCGGCGCTGCCGAGCGCGAAGACCTCGAGACAGGCCAGCCGCGCTTCGGGTTGAGAGACATCTTCTCCCTTGGAGCGGGCGATGTCGGCGATCGACCGCATCATGATGACGGTGGTGACGGGGAGCTCTGCGAGGAGAGCGGGGGCGCCGAAGAGTCCGCCGGCCACTCCGGTGAGGGTGGCAGCGAGTTTGTGGGAGAGGTTCCAGGGTCGATCGGCGGACTCTTCCCGGAGGGTGCGGGTGGCGACCTTGAGGGCCATGTGGAGGGCGCCGCTGGTGGCTTCGTCGATCTTCCCCTGGACGGAACCGGGGAGCCGTTCGAGCAGCTTTTCGATCGGTGTGCCGATGGCGTCGGCGAGGGTCTTGGCGAGAGCGGGGGATTCGAGCAGATGTGCAGCCGCCGCGATGGCCCTGCGGTCTGCATCGGTGATTTCGGCGGTGAGCCCGTCCGGGGAGGGGCCGGGAGTCGTCAGTTCATCGCTCATGCGGTTCACCGATAGATGCTGAATCGGAACTCAAGCGTCGCCGGTGAGAACAGGTTGGCAGGGGCGGTGCATCCGGTCCAGCGTTGAGTGAGGAAGTCCGGGGAGCCCCGGAGTGACAGGCGAAGGCGTCCGGCACGGGCGACGGGCAAGAGACGGGCGTGTGGGTTATTCGACTTCGGGAGGGTCGGGGATGAGTTCGACAGGCTGACGCTGCTGCAGCGCCTCGACTGCGGCGACCGATTTCCGGACGGCGTCGTGATCCGGGAGGAGGGTGACGGACAGGTCAAAGCGGCGTGACTCACCGGGGGCAAGTTTTGGCAGGCGGCCGGCGGCGCGTTCGACGCGGCGATGGAATGTGTATCCGGTAGCGGGTTCGAGTCCGGTGACGTAGCCGTCACTTTCGGCGACCGTGTTCTTCCAGATGGTGAAGAACGGGAGTTGCCGGGTGGACCAGGCCATCTCCACACCGAGCCGGCCGTCGCGGGTGTGGAGGACGGCGCGGGTATGGTGATCGTCGGATGCGAGCGGCTCAACGAGGTAGACCTGCTCGATAAAGCCGGGAGTGGGAGCGGCATAGGTCGCGTAGGTTTCGAGTCCGGGGCGGGCCGTGTCGTTCATCGGGCGGACCGACTTCGCGGGGACGTGCACCTGCGAGCCCTCTTCAAGAAGGGGGGATCCGAAGTTGACGTGATAGACCAACTGGAACTCCTGATCGGCGGAGGCGTGGTTGGTGACCTCGTCGTGGAGTTCGAGCGTATGGCTGCCGATGCGTGTGGCGAGTTCGGCAGTGAGCTGCAGCCTGGGTCCGAAGAACATGCGTTCGTGAACAATGCCCCGCAGCCGCAGGTGGTCGCCGTCGATGATGAGTTCGACCTCGGAGGCGGGGATGTTGCCGATTTTTCCGTGGAGCGTGAGATCCATGGTGGCTTCGTCACCGGTGTTGGTGATGAAGCGGTCTTCTCCGGGGTGGCCGGCGAATTCGAGACCGCAGCGGACCATCCATTCGTTGAATCCATCGAGCCAGCCGAGTCCGCCGCGGGAGTCGAGGTTGATGAAGCCGGGGTGAACGATTTCCTTGACCGGGGAGTCCCAGCCGAGCAGCCGCTGGCCGGTGCGGCTGTCGCGGACATCGAGGATGCTCAGTCCGCGGGTGGGGACGACACGAATGGAGAGGACTCCGTTGTCGAGCGTGATGAGGCGGACGCCCTCCTGCTTTCCGCCGTGGAGGGTTTCGAGAGTGACCTGCCAGGGGGAGTCGTGCGGCCGCCCGGTGTCGAAGAGGCGGACGTCGTCGAGTGCGAGGTTCTGCTGCGCGCTGAGGAGCGTGATCTTCCGTGGTTGTGCCGCGGTGGGACTGACGATGAGTGCGCTGAGGAGCAGGGCGGACGTGACAACGTGCATGGACGACCTCCGCAAAGGACGCGGGCGGGGGTGAAGGATCGGACGGTTTGCGATCGTATCAGGATGCGGTGTTCGTGCGAGCGAGGGGACAGGTGGAGGAAGGCGTTGCGCGAGGGTGGTGAGCGGGTCGGGGACTGTGGTAGCTTCAGCGGGTCCGGGTTTTGTGGCGATGCGCTATGACACGACTGCTTTCGGCCACGGTACATGATCTGCGGTTTCCGACGTCGCGGGAGCTGGATGGCTCGGACGCGATGAACCCGGATCCGGACTATTCGGCTGCGTACGTGGTGTTGCGGACGGATCATCCTGAGGGCCTGGAGGG
Organism: uncultured Planctomycetaceae bacterium; assembly: GCA_964624215.1. Lineage (GTDB taxonomy): Bacteria > Planctomycetota > Planctomycetia > Planctomycetales > Planctomycetaceae > CAZUXX01. Next base: position 2,034 of record CAZUXX010000315.1, on the reverse strand, counting down.
GCACGGGATGACGTTCACGATCGGGCGGGGGAACGAAGTCTGCGCGCGGGCGATCGAGTCACTGCTGCCGCTGGTGCTGGACCGGGATCTTGACGAGCTGATGCGGGATCCGGCGGCGTTCTGGCGGCATATCACGGGTGACAGCCAGCTGCGGTGGATCGGACCGGAGAAGGGGGCGATTCACCTGGCGACAGCGGCGGTGGTGAATGCGGTGTGGGATCTGTGGGCGAAGGTGAAGGGGAAGCCGCTGTGGCGGCTGCTGGCGGAGATGTCCCCCGAGGAGATCGTGGGGTGCATCGATTTCCGATACCTCACCGATGCGTTGACGCCGGGGGAGGCGGTTGAACTGTTGCAGCGGACGGAGCCGGGACGGGCAGCCCGGATGGAGCGGCTGGAGGCGGAAGGGTATCCGGCGTATACGACGTCGGCAGGATGGCTGGGCTATGACGATGAGCGTCTGCGGATGCTGTGCCGCACGAGCCTGGAGAGTGGCTGGGAGGTGTTCAAGATCAAGGTGGGGCGGGACCTGGAGGATGATCTGCGGCGGTGCCGGATCATGCGGGAGGAGATTGGTCCGGACCGCCGGCTGATGCTGGACGCGAACCAGGTGTGGGATGTACCGGAGGCGATTGAATGGATGCGTGAGCTGGTGGTGTTCGAGCCGTGGTTCATTGAGGAGCCGACGAGTCCCGACGATGTGCTGGGGCATGCGGCGATTGCGCGGGCGGTGGCGCCCGTCAAGGTGGCGACCGGCGAACACTGTGCGAACCGGGTGATGTTCAAGCAGTTCCTCCAGGCGGGCGGGATGGGGGTGTGCCAGGTCGACGCCTGCCGGGTCGGGGGAGTGAACGAGGTCCTGGCGGTGCTCTTGCTGGCGGCGAAATTCGGTGTCCCGGTGTGTCCGCATGCCGGTGGAGTGGGCCTTTGTGAATACGTCCAGCACGTATCGATGTTCGACTATGTGGCGGTGAGCGGGACGCGGCAGGACCGGATGACGGAATACGCGGATCACCTGCACGAGCTTTTTCTGCATCCGGTGGAGATGCGAAACGGGCGATACATGCCTCCACAGGCTCCGGGCTACAGCATCGAGATGAAGCCGGAGTCGATCGCGGGCTATGAATATCCGGGGGGTTCCTGCTGGCGGGAAAGGGGGTGAGTCCCCGTGCCGGGCTCGACATTGGCGACCGAGTTTCCGACAATCCCTGGCGGACGCCCTCGTGCCAGCAGATCGAGCCCGCAGTTTTTGACCATGACCGAGCAGACTGTCGAGACTGTTGAAACTCCGCAAGCGACGGAAACCCACGAGCCGGTGGGGATGGAGGCTCTGTTCGAGGAATCGGAGATCCAGGCATTCGACGACGAGGATGTCGAAGCGGGGCGGCGGATCTGCACGATGCTGAGCCTGCTGTTCTTCTACACGGTCATCGTGATGAGTATTTCGCTCGGGCTGACGCTGTACTGGATCTACGGCTGACGGATCCGGTTTGAGGGCGGGAGCCTGGTCGTTTTTCCCGTCCCCGGATGATTGGCGGGATCATTGCTGACTGGCCCGCTGCAGTGCTGCTGGATGAAGCGGTACTGTGACGCGACGGGTCTGGTGCGCTGTTGCCCGCAATGAAGATCGTGGCGGGATCAGAAACCCGGGTTGGTCGCCTGCACGGAGCCGGACGGATTTTCCGGGGTGGAGCGGGTTCCGGTTATGCGGGCCCTTCGGGTGCTGCGGCGTGTTCTGATCCGAAATGAGCTCGTGGGAGGAGACGATCCGAACCGGGTGGTCGAGGTGAGTCGATAGGGACTTGGGGGACTGCCGCTGTTGTGCGGTCCTGAAGCCACTTCTCACCGTATGAGGCAAGGATGCCGCACACGGATCGGATTCTCGTGCAGCTGTTGCGTCGAGTGCGTCCGGGACGCCGTCCCGGACGCGGTACAGACTGGCTGCTGGCCGGTGCTCTGGGGCTCGTGTCGGGCTGTGTGGCGAGTGGCCCGGAGCTGGCGACGGTTGACAGTCAGCCGGTGACCGTCGCTGTCGTT
>CAZUXX010000314.1:0-5181 GCA_964624215.1 uncultured Planctomycetaceae bacterium | reverse complement strand
GGCACACGACCGGCTCGACCGGAGCTCGCATGCGGGCATTCGACCAGTACACCAGATGCACGCCGGCAAACGCGACGACCATCAGAACGGGCCAGATCCAGTCACGCTCCCGACCTCGCACACAGCGCAACACGCCACAAACGGCCAGAACGTACAGCATCGCAAACCACGCTCCAACCGAAACGGTCACCCCCCGGGGAAGACTCCCCCCCTCTGCCAGGGGACCCACATTCCAGAACCGCAGCATCCGCAGCAGGCAGGCATCGACGAAGCGGCCAGGATTCTCCCGGATCCAGCTCCACGCCCGCGCGGCCTGCCAGCGATCTTCAGCCAGCTCTCCCTCAACCCCCTCCCGATGCATCTGTCGCTGAAGATCCGCAACCCACCCCTCCTGACCGCCCCCCATGCTGCCGTCCCAGACCGTCCCCCACGGCTGCTGCACCACTTCCCGGTCAAACCGCGGATTGTTCCCCAACAAGAGCGTGTAACCGCCGTGCGTCGTCGTCACGATCGGGCGGCCGAACACGAGAAAGTTCCGTATCCCCCACGGCCCCACCGTCAGCAGGACTCCCAGACTCATCGCCAGCACTCCCCGCCTGCCGAATCCCCTCCGCACCACCCCCGTGGCCGACGTCCATCGCGATAAAACCCGCGACAGACATCCCCATGCGACGGCCAGCACCGCAAAGGCCCACACCGTCGGTCGGCACAAAGCCGCCATGCCGAAGGCCACTCCTGCCAGCAGACTCCGGACCGTCGTCGGGCCCGATCTCCCGCGCACAAGAACCGCCAGCAGTACACACACCAGCAAAGCGCACAAACTCTCCGTCATCGGCTGGGAGGTGTATCTCAACAGCAGCGGATCAACCGCGACAGCAAACCCCGCCAGAACCTGACCGGTCGGAGCCAGCCCCAGATTCCGGCCCAGCCACACCGTGGCAATCACCGTGAGCGTCCCGGCGACCACGTTCAGTCCGGCAACCCACCCCGCGCCGGGGGACAGCGACAACAGCACCGGATACAGCGGCGGACGAAACGCCGTGCGACTCCCCCCCGGTCCAGAAATCCCGTTCCCGTCTGCGATCTGACGCGCAATCGCCAGATACGCATCACGGTCCACATCCAGTTCATCCTGGCGGACGACAACCACTCCCACTCGCAACAGCAGGGCCAGTGCAATCAGCCCGAGCACCGCAAACCGCGTCCCGCGTCCGGCCTGCATCACGGCCTCAGTTCCTGCTCGAGGGACTGAAACTGCTTCGCCAGATCCTCACCCCCCAGTTCCGGATACACGACCCGCGTCAGGCGGATCAGCTTCAGCGCCTGCTGCCCATCGCCCGCCGCCGCAACCACCGTGGCCAAATTGAGCCGCGTCTCCAGCCACGGCCGCGTCCCGGGCTTCTGTTTCGATTCGAGAGTTTCCAGAGCCTTGCGTGCCTTCTGCAGCGACGCCCGCGTTCCCTGTTGCTGGTACAGATCCGCCAGCGTCTGCAGCAGTTGGGGATTCCCCGGTCGACTCTTGAGCAATTGCTCGTAAATCAGAACCGCGTCGATCACGTTCCCCGTCGTGAGGTAAGCCTCGGCCTGCGCCCGGTCGAGTGTTTCCTGTTGCTCCGGTGAAAGCTTCTCCCGTTGCAATTGAAGTTGACGCGCCGCCTGTAACTGCAAATGCCCCAGACCCTGTCGCTGTTGTGGCGCCAGCGACTCGGCCAGCTCGCCCAGCCCCAGCAGTAATCCCAGCAGGACGTCCGGCTCCGTCAGCGAGAGGCTTTCGAACATCCGCGAGGCTTCCTGCAGCCGCCCCTGACCCGCCAGCGACACAACACGCAACTGGGCCGATACCCGGGCAATGTTCGACCAGTGGGCATCCGGTGCCACACCCGACCGTTCTGCCCGCCGGCTTTGTGTCTCCGCCGCCGCCAGAATCGGAGCGAGCAGATGATCCACATGCTCATACGGATGCTCGCGGTGCGACAGCGCAATGCGGCACACGCGCAAAACAATTTCTGCCTGCTGCGCTGTCAGTTCCGACGCCTCTTTCGGAAACTGGCGGGTAAATCCCGTCAGATCCTCGACCGCCCGGTCTTCCCATTCGCTGAGGGGAGCGTTCAGCTCCCGCAGCCGGTCGAGAATCTGTTCATACAGCACCGCAACCCGCAGTTGCGACTCGCTCCCGTGATTCGCGTCTCCTGCAATCTGCAGATACAACTCAAGGGCCTGTGTCCACTGGTTGCGCTGTTCCTGCAAATTCGCAAGCATCCAGGTCGCTTCGGCAAACGTCGGAGAATCGGAATACCTCGACCGGTGCTCCTCCAGCAGTCCCGTGTACCGCTCACGATTCGCGCGCGTCGGCGTGGCTGTATATACCCGGCCGGCCGCATACGCTCGCAAAAGGCTCGCCTCGTCCGAACGGCCGCCCGACGGCGATCGCTCCAGCAACCGCTCCAGCACCGCAATCGCCTCTTCGAGACGCTCCTGTGAAAGCAGAATCGATGCCTGCGTGTACTCGATTTCGTCAGCCGCCTCAGTGAGTTGATTGTTCTGCGCCAGACCAGCCGCATCCGCGAACTGCTGCAGGGCCTCCTCGATCGCACCGCTGGCATAAGCAGCCCGCGCCGCCTGCAGCCGGCTCGCCAGTTCAGGACCATACCGGTTCGACTCGTCCGCCTGATCGAACAGAATCCGCGCACGCTGCCGCCACCCCGGACCAATCTGAGTCAGCCACTCACCCGCCCGGGCAGAAAGCTCGTCGGCTGTCTTCGAATCCTCCTTCGATCGCGCCATCGCCGCCGCTTCCAGCAACGCCCGAACCTGCAGAAACATCAGTTCATCACTGAGTGCCCCCCGCTGACGACCCGTCTCCAGAAGCGTCTGCAGCGCATCATCCAGCCGGCTCGACTCCAGTTGCGTCCGTACCAGTTCCGCCGTGAAGCGGTCGGCCAGCCACGCAGCCGGTTCATCACGCAACGCCCCCCGAACCAGCGAACCTGCTGTATCGAAGTCTTCTCGAATCCGCGCCAGCCGCGCACGCAACAGCCGCGACTCCCACGTCCGCTGCTCCCCGATCCAGCCACCCGAGAGCGTCTTGAGCAGTTCATCGGCCTCGTGCATCCGCTTCGAACGTTCGGCACTCGTCGGTGCCAGTTGAACGAAACTCACCAGCGACTCCGCCAGACGGAATTGCACATCTCGCTGGAGCATCCGGATCTGCGCCGCACTCAGATGACCGTCAGCCAGTTCAGCCTGCGGCCGCCGCCTCGCTGCCGCCTCCTGCCGTGACAACTCCTTCAGCACGCCCCGGAGTTGCTCGATGCTACTCTCGGTCGCAGCAATCGCCCGATCCTGCACCGGCCGGTGAGCCTGAATCTCCGCCTGCAGCCGTAACAGCTCCGACTGCCGCTGCGCAAGAAACGTCCGCTCGACGGCCACCTGCTCGAACTTCGGAAGCCGTGGCGACTCCGCAGCCAGCCCCGCCAGCAGTTGATCCGCACGATCAACAAGAGCCTGCCGATCCACTCCGATCAGCGCTTCCGAATGCCGGCTGTACGCACGGGCCAGACGCAGCGTCCACTCCACCCGTTCCACAGGCTTGAGCAGGTCATCCCGCAACCGCCGCAACGCCTCGTTCTCGGCAACCTGATACAGCCCGCGATCCAGCAGCGCCGAGAAAAAGCGATCGTCGGCCGGCTCGCCAGGCAACTGCCCCACCGGAACCACACTCGCCACGAGCGCTACGACCCACAGCCGCAACAGCGGCGGGAAGCGCGCGGCAAGCAATCGAAATCGGCTGGCAGACGTCACTTGCACAAATGGCCGGAGGAACCCGCACGAGCAAAAACCGCAAAGACACTTCATGATATCAGTCAGGCCAATCCACGTGCAGATGAGACCGCCGCCCCCCTCACTCCGTCCACCTCCACCTGATTCCACCAACGACAGCAATTGCCGCGCGGCCGAAACCAACCATAATCTCCGGTCGTTCTGCCTCAGGCCCCTTGCCGAATTCGCGAACAGGAACAGGAGTTAAGGAATGCGTTGCCGATCCTGCCTGCTGATGGCTCTCCTCGCACTCGGATCATCGGCGGTGCTCGCCGACGATTGGCCCGGCTGGCTCGGCCCGCAGCAGTCCGCAACCTGGAAGGCCGACGGCATTCGCAAGTCCTTCCCCGAGGACGGTCTCCCCGTCAAGTGGCGGGCCGAAGTCGCCTGGGGATACTCCGGACCCGCTGTCGCCAACGGCCGCGTGTTTCTCACCGACTTCCTCTCACCGGGCGCCGATATCGCCAACAACCCCGGAGCCGAGGTCGAACTCGAAGGGCAGGAACGCATCCACTGCTTCGCCGCAGACGACGGCAGCCCGCTCTGGACCTACGCGTATCCCGTGACCTATCACGTCAGCTATCCGGGAGGCCCCCGCGTCACACCGACCGTCGACGGTGACCGCGTCTACACACTCGGCACCGAAGGACACCTCTTCTGCCTCACCACCGACAAGGGAGAAGTCGTCTGGTCCAAAGAACTCAAGGGCGAATACCGCGTCGAAGCACCCTACTGGGGCTACTCCGCAGCTCCCCTCGTCGACGGAAACCGCCTGTACGTCATGGTCGGAGGCCAGGGACACTGCATCGTCGCCCTCGACAAGAACTCCGGCCGGGAACTCTGGCGCGCCCTCTCCTCCGAGGACGCCGGCTACGCAACCCCCACCCTCATCGAAGCCGGCGGAACCCGACAGCTCATCGTCTGGACCCCCGAAACCATCAACGGTCTCAATCCCGAAACCGGTGACGTCCACTGGTCACTCGACCTGAAACCCGACTTCCGGATGGCCGTCACTCTCCCCAGGCACGAGGAGAATCTCCTCTTCGCCAGCGGCATCGGAAACGTCGGCGCCGCCATCCGTCTCGAAGCAGACCGACCACACGCCGAAATCGCCTGGCGCGGCCGCTCCGACACCGCCGTCTACTGCTCCAACAGCACACCACACATCGTCGAGGGAGTCATCTACGGCAACGACTGTCGAACCGGCAATCTCGTGGCTGCCCGGCTCGACAACGGAGAACGTCTCTGGGAAACACAGCAGGCCACCTCAGACAGCGCACGCCGCACCAACCACGGCACTGTGTTTCTCGTCCGTCTCGAGGGAACCAGCGAGTTCCTCCTCTTCAACGAGAACGGATACCT
>CAZUXX010000313.1:0-5185 GCA_964624215.1 uncultured Planctomycetaceae bacterium | reverse complement strand
CGAACCGCCCGTGATGAGCGGAACGTTTGAAGGGGTGCTGGAACTGCATCCGAAGCGATACGGATTTCTGCGAACGCTTGCGAATGATTACGGAGCGATCGACACCGACCCGTTCGTCTCCAGCTCTCTGGTCGAGAAGTACAACCTCCGGGAAGGGATTCGCATCAAGGGAGAGGTGGGACCGGGTGTGCGTGGTCAGGGACCGCGACTACTGGAGATCGAGGAGATCGACGGGCGGCCGCCGGAAGAGTTCCTGGAGATCAAGCACTTCGACCATCTGACGCCGATCAACCCGTTTGAGCAGATCAAGCTGGAGACCGGACCGCAGCCGATCACGATGCGGGTGATGGACCTGCTCACGCCGATCGGGAAGGGGCAGCGGGCGTTGATCGTGGCTCCGCCCCGCACGGGGAAGACGATGCTCCTGCAGGACATGGCCAACGCAGTCAGCACCAATCATCCGGAAGTGCACCTGATTGTGCTGCTCATCGATGAGCGGCCGGAAGAGGTGACGGAGATCCGGCGGATGGTGAACGGCGAGGTGATTGCCTCGTCGATGGACCGCGATGTCGAAAGTCACGTCCGCATCAGTCAGCTGGTGTTCGAACGCGGCAAGCGGATCGCCGAATCGGGGAAGGATTGCTTCATCCTGATGGACTCGATCACGCGGACGGCCCGGGCCTTCAACAAGTGGGTCGGTGGTGGCCGTGATGCGAAGATCCAGACAGGCGGTCTTGATGTCCGGGCGCTGGAGATTCCCCGGAAGATGTTCGGAACGGCACGCCGGTTCGACGAAGGGGGATCGCTGACGGTCTGTGCGACGGCCCTGATCGACACCGGCAGCCGGATGGACGACGCCATCTTTCAGGAGTTCAAGGGGACCGGCAATATGGAGCTGGTGCTCAGCCGCGAGCTTGCCGAACGTCGGATCTGGCCGGCGATTGACATTGGCCGGTCGGGAACCCGCCGCGAAGAGAAGCTGTTGGACCCCTCGGTTCTTGAGGGAGTGACGATGCTTCGCCGGGCTCTGGTGTCGATGAACTCGGTCGATGCGATGCTCGAACTGACCAAGAAGCTGGCGGCGTTTCCGAGTAATGCCGAGTTCCTGGAGCGGGTTCGTCAGGTTCTCTGAGGAGAGTGCCCGGCAGGCAACGTGAGTTGCAGGCCGAGGTCGATTGCGGATCGCCGGTCAGCTCAAAGCGAGGGAATGTCCAGCGGTGCGCGACCTGCGGTGATGACGACGAGATTCTCTGCCGGGTGATTTCGAACGTAGCGGGTGACGTCTTCGGGAGAGAGTACGTCCAGTTGCTGACGGATCTCCTCGAGAGTCTTCACGCGTCCGATCTGGAACCAGTCGCGGGCGATCGCGGAGGCACGGGATGCGGCCGACTCCTGCTGCATGACGAGTGAACTTTTGGCGCTGGCCTTGCACCGCTCCAGTTCGTCGCTGGTGACTCCTTCCTGCATCCGCCGGATTTCCGCAACGGTCACGTCGAGAGTTTCCTGTGCCCGCTCGGTGGTCGTGCCGACGTACACCATTGTCCGGGCCTCCTCCACCAGCGAGTTGAGCATCGCCGAGACGGAGTAACACAGGCCGCGACGTTCCCGGACCTCTGTGAATAGCCGGGAACTGCTCCCCCCGCCGAGGATGTTTGCCGCAGCCCAGGCGGCGTAGTAGTCCTCGTGGCCGTAGGGAACGGCATTCCACGCAAGTCCGATGTGAGTCTGCGCCGAGTCGTGCGGGATGTGCCGGACCGGGGGTTGCCGGGGCGCGGTGGACAGTGTCGGAGGTTTGACAGATTCCCACCCGGTGAGCGCCTGATCGAGCCAGGCGCGGCAGCGGTCGGGATCGACGGCCCCCGCAACGCCGATGATCGCGCCGTTGGGACGGACGCCGCGCTGAAAGTGAGTGACGAGATCCTCGTAGGTGAGGGCGGGAATTTCTTCGAGTGTCCCTTCCGGGTTGCGGCCCCAGGGATCGTCAAAGCAGCTTCGACGAAGTTCGACAAACAGCTGACGGTGCGGTTCATCCTGCATGGCTCGGAGGCTTTGCTCGACTCCGAGGACTGCCGCCGGGAACTCCTCTTCCGGCAGACGGGCGCGGCGGAGGATATCGGCACAGAGCTCGAGGGTGGCGCCGAGATGACCTGCGAGCAGCGCACCCGACAGGGTCAGGAAGTTCCAGCCAATCGATTCGGAATGCTGGACTCCCATCTGATCGAATGCCGCGGCCAGCTGGCGGCTGTCGCGTTCGCCCGCTCCCCGGGTGATGAGGTCCGCGAGTACGGCAGCGAGTCCGTTCTGCCCGACCGGTTCGTAGATGGACCCGGCCGGGACGAGGATGCTGTAGGCAACGGACGAGATGTTCTCGAGCGGTTCCACGAGGAGTGTGGCCCCGCAGGAGAGTGACGAGATTACGACAGGACTGTTGTTCGTCATGTTGGTGATGTTGCGTCCTCCGCATTGCCGGGAGCGAGGCTGGACTGGTCCAGGGGCGCACGGCGGTGAGCCGTCTTCTCGATAGTGCGTCCCAAGAGGCCGTTGAGGAGACCAGGCAGGTAGACGATGTCCGCGATGAGCGCTGTCGTTACGAGCGCGGCCATGAGCCAGCCAAAGCGACTGATGAGCAGCAGATCTGCGAAGGCCAGCATCAGCAGGCCCAGAGCGATGCAGACGCTGGTTTGCCACATGGCCGGCGCACAATGACCGAGTGCTTCGGCAATGGCTTGTTCGCGGGACAGGCCGCTTGTGATTCCGTGGCGGAACCAGGTGAGCAGATGCAGGGTACCGTCGACAGCGATTCCGAGTGCGATGGAGGCGGTGATCATTGTGCCCATATCGACGGGAATTCCGGCCCAGGAGATCGCGCCGAAGACGACGACGACCGGGAGCAGGTTCGGCAGCATCGTCAGAAGGCCTGCAAGGACACTGCGAAGCAGATACATCATCACCAGGCCGATGATGCCGAACGCGAGACCGAAGCTGCGAATCAGACTTTCGAGGACGGCCTGCTGGGTCCGCAGGAAGAGTGGAACGGTTCCCGTGAGGACATGATCGGCCCCGGGTTCGTTTTCGAGAACTTCGCCGACGGCCGCGTTGATCCGTTCCAGCAGGTCGTCGTACTGGACATCCGCCATGACCGAGGTCTGGGCACGGATTCGCCAGACTTCTTCGCCGCGTTCGATTCGGAAGGGGACCCCGTCGAGGACGACGGAGAGGGGGGTACTCGCGTGGACGACGAACTCACGGACGCCTTCGGTCGGTTTCATTTCGCGGTCGGGGTTACCGAACAGGCGATCGCGGACAGCGCGCAGCTTCTGCAGGTAGCGGAGGTTGGGCCGCTGCGGGCGGGCGGTGCCCCCGCGACGGAAGTCTGCCAGTGAGAGTGTCCCCGTGACGCCGGGGACGCTTTCCAATTGCTGTTGCAAGCGACGGATGAGCTCCATCCGTTCGAACAGATCGAGCTGGGAGACATCGGGGTCGTCCTCATCACGGTCCAGCCGGTCGTCGTCTGTCTTGATTCGTACGATGGCGTCTACGGAAACGATCCCGGCGAGGTTGTCCTCGAGGAACTCGTAATCCTGGTAGGTCCGGGTGTAGCTGGGGAAGTAGCGGATCGCCTTGGTTTCGGTCTGGAACCACTTCAGGCCCCAGCCGGCAGCAAAGAACGCTGTCAGACAGGTGACCACGATCAGGCGGCTGTGCCGGGCGAACAGCAGGCCCAGCCGCTGCCATTGATCTTCCAGGTCTTCCGTCATCCTGGCGGGTTTTCCGGGCCATGCCCGCAGCAGCGCCGGGAACGCGATGAGGACCATTCCGACGGAAATCAGACAGCCGATTGCCGAAAAGATTCCGAACTGACGGACGGGGAGCAGCACACTGGTCAACAGTGACGCCAGCCCGATGGCCGTCGTCGAACTGGCGAGAACGCAGGGTTCACGGGCCATCTGCACAGCAGTGCGGACGGGATCCTGTGCACCGGCATTAGCCGCATGCCTCCAATAGTTGGCAACGTGGATGGCACCCGACATGGTGATGACGAGCATGAGGTTCGGCATCACCACGAGAACGGAGTTCAGGTGCTGTCCGACGGTGGGGACGAGCGAGAGTGCCGCGACGGCGGTATAGGTTGCGACGAGCAGAACGAGGATCGCCAGCCGCGCGCTTCGGAGAAGGAGGAACGCGAGAAAAGTTCCGACGATTGCAGAGAGCCCCAGGGGGGAGCGCTTCCAGATGCGATACCACGGGACGTGCGGGTTCCAGACGGCGTAGGCTGCCTCGCGATTGAGGGCTTCGCGTCCAATCGGGCTTCCGCCAAATCGGATCTCTTCCTCGGGAATTCCGGTTTCGATCGCCGTTTCGCGAACTTCTCGAACGACCTCGTAGAGTTCGTTGTCGCCGACCTCGGTCAGCATGATCGACAACGCCACGGGGGCCCCCTGCTGGATGAAGGCCCGCTCGACAAGCGGAGTCGTGCCGTCCTTCAGGGCCTCCGCGAACTCAATGACCTGTTGAGTCTGGGGCGAGTGTGGAGTGATTCCTGACCAGCGGAGCTGCAGATCGTGCGGCTCGGGTGCCCAGTCGGACAACTGAAAGGCGGCCTGGGGAGGGAGTGCCCCCTCCTCGTCTGTCGCTGCCTCGTCACGTGTCGGTGCGGGCGTTTCGTCGGAGTCGTCGATGTCCAGTTCCGGAATCCGGGCTTCGCCGGGTGTGGCCGGGACCGTGCCGTTCTCGCCAAACGCCTGCACATCGACGGGGGGCAGGACGGTAGCGCGAACCTTCAGTTCCTTTGAGACGAAGGCACGCAGTGCCGATTCAACTCGCTCTTGCTGCTGACGACCGGCGTCGGAGAGCTTGATCTTGAGGGGGCCAAACCCGACCAAAACGCCCGAGAGACGCTCGACGGCATCCGGCTTGTCGACTCCGTTTTCGACCATCTGTCCGAGGACATCGTGGGGGGTGACCACGCGGTCGATCCCCTGGAGAGGTCCGGCGGTCCGGGATCGCTTTCGGAGTTGCTCGGCCAGCTTCGGAACCCGTGGGTCTGCCAGCGAGCTGGAGTCCCACGACATGAGGAAGCGGTTTTCGGGCTCGAAATGCTGCTGCGACCAGGCGAGGGTGACAGCGCCTGCGTCGTCACGCGGCAGCCAGGTCGACATGTCGTTGGACAGTCGCAGCTCCCGCA
>CAZUXX010000312.1:0-5228 GCA_964624215.1 uncultured Planctomycetaceae bacterium | reverse complement strand
TGAAGGATTCCGCCCCTGAACCGACCAGACGCCATACCGACTGAGCCTCAGCATCGGCTTCCAGAGTCACCGTCGCCTCACGCGCGGTCTCGCCACTGCTCCCGATCAGGACCGCCGTCACCCGGTCGATGCCGCTCCCCAGCGACTGCATCAGGTCCCCGTCCTCAAGGAACCACCGCTCAATCTCCGGCAGCGAAAACTGTCCTTCCTCCTGGGCAGCGAATCGCTCTGCCCGCAACAGTCGAATCTCGCCCAGCGCCCCCGCCGCCAGACGAGACTGCAGCATCTCCACCGCCGGTTGCGTCTTCCACGGCAGCGCAGGAACAAGCCGCTCCGGGGAATCCGTCTGCAACTCGAGTGCATAGATCGATGTCGCCGACTGGGCCGGGTCAGGCACCAGCAGAACCGGGCCGCGAACCGCCGCTCGCGATGCCGTCTGGGCCGCCGATTCCGACGAGCCACCCACGACAATCGCATCACAGTCTTCGTCTGGTGCCAGTGAGGGCCTCCCGCCACCACCAGACTCCCGACCAGGTCCCGCCGGAACCGGCTCGTCGACGTAATGACAGTCGACCGCATCACCGTGCCGCGCGATCCGGGTAGCCCACTCGGCCAGCCTCGGATCATCCCCAGCAATTCCGAATCTCATGCGGAACCTCGCCGCACTGTGGCTTTCACACGCCGCGGAACCACCTGGCACCGGGGACAGAAAAAGGTCGACCGCTGCGCCTGCACGATCCGCTGGATCGAACCCTTCAGGCACGTCGGACACTCACGATCCGCCTTGTCATACACGCGATGCGAATTCTGATACCCCCCCGCCTTGTTGAGTGCGTTCCGGTACGTCCCGTCGCTCAGCGTCGATCCCTCATGCTCGATCGCCTCCAGCAGAATCGCCTGCGTCGCACACGCCAGCCGCTCTACCTGCACCCGCGACAGACTGCACGCCGGCTGCGCAGGATGAATCCGCGAACGGTGCAGGATCTCGCTCGCATACAGATTCCCGATCCCGGCTGCGAGCGACTGATCCAGAAGCGCGACCTTCACCGGTCGCGCCGTTCGCTGAAGTCGCAACCACCAGTCCTCCGCCGTCATCTCCAGCGGATCAGGACCCAGCCGCCCCCCATCCTCGAGCTCGACGAGTCCCTCCTTCGAATACAGCGTCACGGTCCCCAGCCCGCGCCGGTCCCAGAACCACAACCCCGGCCCCCCATCCAACCGGAACTCGATCCGCAGGTGTCCGGCATCGGGAGGATCACTCACCAGCATCAGCCCCGTCATCCGCGGCTCGATGACCAGGGCATCCCCCGAGTCAAATTCGAGCACGATCCGCTTTGCCAGCCGGCGGACCCGGAGAATCACCCGGCCCCGCAACCGTTGCGACATCTCCCTGAGCGTCGGCGTCATCTTCACCGGACGGCACCGGCACGGACACGCGCGCAACCCCACGAGAGTCCGACCCTCCACATGGGGCCGGATCCCGCGCACCATCGTTTCGACTTCGGGCAGTTCCGGCACGACCCCTCGATTCCTCACGACGCACACAGACGAAAGGGCCGCTCCACTGCCGACAATCCTCTCATCCGGGATCCGTATTCTAGCGGGTATGCCCTTTGTTTCGACGGGCGATGACCGGTCCGCTCGTCGCGAGTCGAAATGGCAGATTCTGCTTGACGACCCATTCTGCGATGACGATTCTGACTGACGCAGACTGCCGCGCAGCGTCCCGCGCTCGGTGCCTGCGACCCGTCTAGACTTGTGTCCGCTCCGGTCCCACGACGTCGGCGAATCGCCTCACCACCCCGATTCGTCAGACAAGGAGATTCCCACATGCGTCATCGCCAACCGCTGCTGCTCCGGCGAGTTCGACGTGGAGAGGCCGCCCCGGTTGTTGTGGGGGCCTTCTGCTTCGCGCTCGTTCTGGGGGGAGCCTTCCTCTTCCTTCGACCAGCCGATTCCTCCTCCGCCGCGACACCACTCGCTGCCATCAGACCGGCAAACCAGGCCGAACCGGCTCCCGCACCAGCCCTGCAGCCGGTCCAGCTCGCTGCACAGCAGACGGCTCCACTGCCTCCGGCCGAACCGACCATCGAACAGCAGGTCACCGCGCATCTCGAAGCCGGTGAATTCGCAGCGGCATTCGACCTCGCCCAGGCTCAGGACGACCCCGCCCTTCGTGCCTCCCTCCTTCGGCAGGTCGCCAATGCCCAGCTGGCAGCCGGTGACTTCAAGGCCGCCGCAGCAACACTCCGGCACATTCCGGAAGAATTCGCCACCGACGCCGATCGCCAGCACTCCCTCGCCGGCGGTATGGGGGCCGACTTCACCCAGCTGATCGACCTCATCCAGAACGAAACCGGTGACGAAGAGTACGGACCCTGGTTCGACCTCCACGGACAGGGGGGAACCATGAGCCAGTACGACAACGGGGTCCGCGTCGATCCCCACGGAGTCCTCGCCATGGTCTCCCGCGAGGACCGAACCACACACCTCGAAAACCTCAGTCGCAGCGCCCGCAAGGCCGACCTCAACACCGATATGGCGAAGACCTCCACTCTTCGCATGGTCTCGCTCACGCGACTCGAAGCCGCGATCGCCGAACGCCTCGCCGAAGGCAAGCCCGTCGTCGAATCCATGCGGCAACTCGCCGGACTCACCGATATCCGCTACGTCTTCGTCTACCCCGAAGAACGCGAAATCGTGATCGCCGGTCCCGCCGAAGGCTGGCGCTACGACCCCGCCGGACGTGCCGTCAGCATCGACAGCAACAAGCCCGTCCTGCAGCTCGACGACCTCGTCACGCTCCTGCGTACCTTCTCCGACGACGGCATGAACGTCTTCGGCTGCTCGATCGACCCCCGCGCCGAAAACCTGCAGGCCCTCAAGGAGTTCGCCGCCCACTCCCAGGCAAACGGCCCGCTCCGCAGCGGACAGGCCGCTCGCTGGGCCGGACAACTCGCTGACAAACTCGGCATGCAGGACGTCCGTATCTACGGCGTGCCCGCCGACTCCCGCATCGCCAGCGTCATCGTCGAAGCCGACTACCTCATGAAGCTCATCGGCATCGGCAAGCTCGACGGCGGCAGCAGCATCCCCGACTACTTTACCCTTCTCGCCGAGAACCCCTCGCAGGCCACCGGCGGAATCAACGGGCTGCGGTGGTGGATGACCATGATGTACGAACAGGTCCTCCACAGCGAAGACCGCACCGCGTTCGAACTCCGCGGCTCCGCCGTCCGCTGTCAGTCCGAAAACGAGTTCATCAACGAGCAGGGGGAACGGGTCCACACCGGACAGGCCGATCCCACCAACACCCTCTTCGCCCGCAACTTCACTCAGAACTACCAGCAACTCGCGCAGCGCGAACCCGTCTTCGCCGACATGCAGGGTGTCTTTGAACTCGCCCTCGTCGCCGCCCTGATCCAGCACGACCGCCTCGATCAGCAGACCCGCTGGGACCGCGGCGTCTTCCGGACCGGCGGCAGCTACGTCACCGGCTCCTGCCCCGTCCCGCGCGAGGTCGAAACCGTCGTCAATCACCGCGTCTACAACGGCAAGGACGTCGTCGTCCAGGTCGCCGGCGGAGTCCGGGCCGACATGATCGCCCTCCTCCAGAATCCCGAATCGCGACAGCAGTCCGCCAAACTGGGGACCATCGCCCAATCCCACCGCGCCTCCGATCTGCCCGCCGGACGCTGGTGGTGGGACGCGCAGTAAATACCGCTCGTCCTCTCACTCACTGACTTCGCCCCGCCCGGGTGGCACCTCTGCCGCCCGGGCATTTTTCGTTCCCTCGCCCTCGCACCGCCCTTTGCCGGCTCTCCCTCGGCAACAGACCCTTTGGTTGCCCCCACGGCCCTGCCCTCTTTAGAGTGACACCCGGCCATCGTGCCGTCACTGGTTTGCTTCATCCGCCTGGAAACCTGTCTCCAGGTGCCGCTCGTCCCGGGGGAACGTCATATGTCCTATGGAGTCCGGTCCGCCTTCCTGGTCATCGGGTCCCTCCTCGCACTTACCCACACGACCCACGCACAAGGGCTGGGGGCCACGCCGGCCGACCAGATCACCCGACTGCCGGGTTTCGAAGTCGACCTGCTGTACTCCGTCCCCGGAGAAGACCAGGGAAGCTGGGTCGCTCTCACCGTCGACGACCGCGGTCGAATTATCGCCGGCGACCAGTACGGAAAGCTCTACCGCATCACGCTCTCCGAAGACGGCAAGGAAGTCGCCTCCATCGAACCGATCGATCTGCCAGTCGCGATGGCCCAGGGCCTGCTCTATGCCTTCGACAGCCTTTACATCTCCGTCAACGCCAACCAGACCCGCCAGACCGGGCCCCCCATTGTCGACTCCGGCCTCTACCGGGCACGCGACACCGACGGAGACGACAAGTTCGACGAACTCGTCCTGCTCCGCAAGTTTGGCGGACGCACCGAACACGGACCGCACGCCGTCATCCTCGGCCCCGATGGCAAGTCGATCTACGTCTGCGCCGGGAACCACACCAACGTCCCCGACCCCGAACACTCCTGCGTCCCCCGCAACTGGGACGAGGACTTCCTCCTCTCCCGCATGTGGGACGCCCGCGGTCACGCCCAGGGACGCATGGCACCCGGCGGCTGGATCGCCCGAACCGACCCCGACGGCAACGAGTTCGAACTCATCGCCGTCGGCTTCCGCAACCAGTACGACATCGCCTTCAACCCCGAAGGCGAACTCTTCACCTACGATGCCGACATGGAGTGGGATATCGGCACCCCCTGGTACCGCCCCACCCGGGTCAATCACGTCATCAGCGGCGCCGACTTCGGCTGGCGCAGCGGAACCGGAAAATGGTCCGAAGCCTACCCCGACAGCTTCGGCTCCGTGGTCGATATCGGACCTGGCTCACCCACCGGCATCGTCTTCGGAACAGACACCAACTTCCCCGAACCTTACCGCCAGGCACTCTTCATCGCCGACTGGAGCTACGGCATCGTCTATGCCGTCCACCTGACGCCCGACGGAGCCAGCTACACCGGCGTCGCCGAGAAGTTCCTCTCTGCACAGCCGCTCAACGTGACGGACATGATTGTCCACCCCAACGGAGCCCTCTACTTCACCATCGGCGGACGGCAGGCACAGTCCGCACTGTATCGCGTCAGCTACACCGACACCGGGAAGCCCCCCGCACCCGAACTCCAGCCTGCCAGCACCCCTGCCGAAAAAGCTCGCAAGCTCAGACAGCT
>CAZUXX010000311.1:0-5241 GCA_964624215.1 uncultured Planctomycetaceae bacterium | reverse complement strand
ATCCGGTGTGGGGTGTTCGAGGGCTGGTGTCGCCTGTCGAGTTCAAGCGCCCGGAGTCTGATCTGTGCCGCAGTATTTGCTGTAGCGATTTCTGATCATGATCCCGACCTTGTTCGGGATCATGGTGATCTCGTTTGCCGTCATCAAATTTGCTCCGGGGGATCCGGCTGCGCAGCGTTACGGGTCGGCGGGGGAGGCTGCGTCGGGGTTGCGTGAGCAGCGGGGGATCCGCCAGGCGGAGGCGGACTTTCGGCGCCGCTGGAAGCTTGATGAGCCGCTGTATGTCCAGTTCGGGGCATTTCTGCAGCGGCTGGCGATGATGGATCTGAAGTATCTGCGGAATGGTCAGCCAATTAATGAGGATCTGTTCAACCGGCTGGCGGTGTCGGTGAAGATCAACTTCATCGTGTTTGTGCTGATCTACGTGATTGCGGTGCCGTCGGGGATCTACAGCGCGGCGTTCCCGTACACGCTGACGGACCGGCTGCAGACGATCATCCTGTTTATCCTGTACAGCCTGCCGTCGTTCTGGGCGGCGGAGCTGTTGCGGCTGTGGCTGTGCGGGCCGCCGAATCCGGGGGATCCGGACTGGATCCGGTTTCCCGTGTCGGGGCTGCATTCGGACAACTATGCCGAGCTCTCGGCGTGGGAACAGCTGAAGGACTATTTGTGGCATATCACGTTGCCGGTCGTGTGCCTGACGTACAGCGGGCTGGCGTACATCAGCCGGCAGATGCGGGCAGGGATGCTGGAGGTGATCCGGCAGGATTACATCCGGACGGCCGAGGCGAAGGGGTGCAGCAAGGCCCGGACGATTCTGGTGCATGCGCTGCGGAACGGACTGTTCCCGATCATCACGCTGTTTGCCTCGCTGTTGCCGTTTCTGGTGAGCGGGAGCGTGATTATCGAGTTTGTCTTCCGGATTCCGGGGATCGGGCTGTACGCGTACGAGAATGTGCTGGCGCGTGAGTACGACGTGGTGATGGCGACCCTGTTGCTGTCGGCGGTGATGACGCTGTTAGGGATTCTGATTTCCGACATCATGTACGTCGTGGTGAACCCGCGGGTGAGCTTCGAGGATGGGAAGTAAGTCGTGAGCGATCCGGTCGAGACTGAAGTCCCGAAGACGCCCGAGGAGTCGCTGGCAGAGCTTCCCCACGGGGAGAGCCAGTGGGACATCATTGCGCGGGAATTCCGCAAGGAGCGGGGAGCGGTCTTCGCGGCGTTTGTGATCATCGTGATCGCGACGGTGAGTATTCTGGCCCCGTTTCTGGCCAACGACCGCCCGATCGCTTACCGGGGGATTAACCCTGGAGGTTATGAACGGGCGCGACGGACGGCCGGGGCGTTGATGTTCCAACTGGTGACGCCGCCGACGGACGAGGACGGGACTCCTCTGGAGCTGGATCGCGGAACGTATCTCCGCAATCTGGCGGGGCGGCTGAAGGAGATGGAGTCTCACGTCGCCGGTGAGGACCGGGCGGTGCTGCAGGAGTATCGCCAGGCGGTGATCGAAGCCGCCGAAGCGGAGGATGGCGAGACGCTGACGGAGCTCCGCGAGCGGCTGGGAGATTATTCGGCGGCGCAGATGGGGTTTGAGAGTCGCTGGCGGTTCCCGGTGCTGACGGTGCTGGACGGGATTGATGTCGGGTTCATCGTGTTTGCGGGGCTGTTCCTGACGATCCCCGTGTGGCGGTGGATTCTTCGCAAGGCGCTGGGGCGCCGGAGTCCGACGGCGAATCGGCTGCTGGCGGCAATCGTGTTTGGCGTCCCGATCCTGGCGGGTGCGGTGTGGTGGCTAACGGTGCCGCAATACAACGATCTGACACCGTACAAGGAAGGGGTTCTGGCGGGGGTGGATGAGTCGTGGCTGGAGGGGGCTCCGGTGATCTACGACGCCGTCCTGTGGCCGGTGATTCCGTACGGGGTGGATGAGAACAATCTGCTGGAGAAGCTGATGCCGCCGCTGTGGTGGTCGGGCGGTCAGGAGCGGCACGCTGATCTTCCGTCGAATGAGATCCCCAACGGACTTCCGGAGCAGTTGCCGCACCTGTTGGGGACTGATGCGCTGGGCCGGGATCTTGCGTGCCGGATGATCTGGGGTGGCCGCATCAGCCTGGCGGTGGGAGTTGTGGCGGTCGGGATCTACGTTGTGATCGGAATGATCATCGGGGCGATTGCGGGTTACTTCCGGGGTTGGTCGGACATGCTGATCTCGCGGTTCATCGAGATCGTGATCTGCTTTCCCAGCTTCTTTCTGATTCTGACGATCGTGGCCTTCGTGGGTCCGAGCATCTTCAACATCATGCTGGTGATCGGGCTGACGAGCTGGACCGGTGTTGCGCGGCTGGTGCGTGCGGAGTTTCTGAAGCTGGCGGAGCAGGAGTTTGTGTGGGCCGGTCAGGCGCTGGGGTACTCACCGACGCGGATCATCTTCCGGCACATCCTTCCCACTGCGATGGCACCGGTGCTGGTGGCCGCGACGTTCGGGGTGTCGGGGGCGATTCTGACCGAGAGCGGCCTGTCGTTTCTGGGGCTGGGGATCACGATTCCCAAGCCGTCGTGGGGCGGGATTCTCGCGGACGGGCGTGACGCGTTGTTTTCGGCTCCGTGGATCATCGTGTTCCCGGGGTTTGCGATCTTCGTGACGATCACGCTGTACAATCTGGTGGGTGAAGCGTTCCGGGATGCGGCCGATCCTCGGCTGCGGGGGACGCGGTGACGGTTGAGCGTTGCGCCGGGTGTGGATCCGGGGGCTTCTTATTGACCCGGTGAAGCGGCCAGACGTAGACTCCCGCGCTGCGCCGGCAGCGGCTGGGCCCGTCCTTGGAAGACGAGTGTTGCGAGATCTGTGCTGCGACACGGGGCCGCTGCAGGGTCACGGAAGGAGCCGCGGCGAAAAATGTCTGCAGTCCCCTCGATTCCGATTTCGGAATTCGATCAGCTGCGCGCGGGTCGCGCGATCGTGCGGCAGGAAGCGCAAGCGCTGGAACAGGTGTCTCGTCAGCTGGACGCGTCCTTCTGCGCCGCGGTTGATCTGCTGGTTGGTTGCCGCGGGAGCGTCATTGTCTGCGGGATGGGGAAGGCGGGGCTGATCGGGCAGAAGATCGCCGCGACCCTCTCATCGACGGGGACGCGTGCGCATTTTCTGCACCCGGCTGAGGCGGTGCACGGGGATGTGGGCTGTGTCCACCGGGACGATGTGGTGCTGGCGCTTTCCAACAGTGGCGAGACGGAAGAGCTGACGCAGCTGCTGCCGCTGTTCCGGCGCATGGGGGTGCCGGTCGTTGCGGTCACGTCGTGCGAACAGAACACGCTGGCGGTGCATGCGGAGGTGACCATCAGCATTGGCCGGCTGAGGGAGGCGTGCCCCTGGGGGCTGGCTCCGTCGACGAGTACGACGGCGATGCTCGCGGTGGGTGATGCCTTGGCGCTGGTGACGGCGTCACAGCGGGGGTTCTCGCCACAGGAGTTTGCGGTGTTTCACCCGGCGGGAAGCCTGGGCCGCCGGCTCAAGCTGGTGAGCGAGGTGATGCGGCCGCTGAGCCAACTGCGGGTGGCGTCTGCCACCGCGACGGTGCGGGAGGTGTTTACCGCGTCGTTTCCTCAGCGTCGGCGCAGCGGCGCCGTCCTCTTGCTGGGTGAGACAGGTCAACTGGAAGGACTGTTCACCGACAGCGATCTGGCACGACTGCTGGAGGGCCGGCAGGACGCTTGCCTGGATCGACCGATGTCGGAAGTGATGACGCGTCATCCGCTGACGGTGCGGGAAACGGCGCGTCTGGCGGAGGTGATTGATCTGCTTTCTGACCGGAAGGTCAGTGAGTTGCCTGTTGTCGATGGGGAGTATCGGCCGGTGGGGCTGATCGACATCACCGATGTGATTGGCTGGACTGAAGCGGGTCGCTGAGGTGACGACATCCCATTTTCTCCTGAGCTGCACCAGGGACGGCGTCGGCAGGTGGAACCGAAACGGCTGACACTTACGACTCTGGTCGTCGCCTTCTGCTGGGCCGCGTTCCGGGTGTATGTGGCGGTGATGGAACCGCTGACCCAGGCGGAGCAGCCCCTGGTGTTATTGTCGACGGGACCGGTCTCCTACGACCGCAACCCGGCGGAGTTTGAAGAGGCATCGGCGTACACGGACGAGACGGACTGGACGGCGCGGGCCAAGTTCAAGGTCCGGCATGGAGAGAATGCCTGGCTGTTCTTCGATTCGGTCGACGCCCAGGGGAAGCGGGTGGACGTGGCACCGTTCACGATGATCTGGACCGATCCGGAAGCGAAAGACGCTCCTCCTTATGTGTTCGCGTGCGAGTCGGCACGGATCTCGTTCCAGAAGGATTTCAAAATGGGGAGCGAGAGTGCCGGGCGGATTGTCGCCGGGGCGCTCGATGGGGAGGTGCGGATTACAGGTCCGAACGGTCTGTTGATCGAAGGTCGTGACTGTGTGTTTTCGGAGGAGGCGTATCACCTGCGTTCGGATCACCGGCTGACGTTTTCGTATGTGCTGGAGGATGGGGTCAGCCGGGTGGACGGGACGGCGAACCAGCTGCAGATCGACCTTGTTCCGGCGAGCACACCGGTTTTGGGGAAGGACATGCCGCGAATCGGCGGGGTCGAACGGATCGTGTTTCGGCGCGATGTCGATCTGGCTTTCGTGACACTGGAGGATGGCAAGCCCCGGCGGACGTTGGTCTCGAGCAGTGGTCCGTTCGTTTACGAGGTTTCGAAGCGACTGGCGACGTTTCTGGACCGGGTCGAGGTCCGACGTCCGACTCATGACGAGGGGATGCCTGAGGAGTATGACTCGTTGCGGTGCCGGTGGTTGGCGCTTCAGTTTGAAGAGGTTCCTGAGAAGAAGGATGCTTCCGGCAGATCTGAACCCGGTGAGCCGGGGACCAGGGCGAAGCGGTCGGGACCGCTGGCACGGATGCAGTTTCAATTGCTGCGGGCGACCGGGACGGCCGAGGATCCGGTGTTGGTCGAGTCGCAGTCGGCGAGGCTGAGCGGTCGGCTGTCTGATTTGCGGTACAACGCGATTCAGCGGTTGCTGGTGCTGGAAGACACCCAAGCGGGAGTGTGGTTGCAACTGCAGCAGGCGGTTCTGCGGTGTGCGAGCGTGCGGGTGGCCCACGACGAAAAGGGTGAGGTGGTCGCGGCGGAGTGTCTGCACCCCGGGGAGATCACGTTGATGCCGGAAGAGTCGGGTCTCAACTCTCCCATCAAGGGGTTCTGGCA
>CAZUXX010000310.1:0-5269 GCA_964624215.1 uncultured Planctomycetaceae bacterium | reverse complement strand
CCGGGGAGACAGGTTCGGGCGTGAAGAGCTTTCGCAGATACCGAATCATTCGCCTTGTTGTGCTCCGGTTCGACCGCCTCCGTCGAGGCCCGCAGTAATGCAGCCGGCCGGGTCGACTCCGGGACTCGCCCGGTTTCGAACGGCTGCATCGCATGGAAACGTGTGGACCGGACGCGACCCAGATCGCGCGCACCGCGTTGCAGCGGCGCTCGCCCCCGTCCCGGGCCATGGTATCTCATGTCGGGAGAGAAACGAGAAGTCTGCCGGAACCCTGACACCCGATTCGGGAAAAACCGGGAATCACCGGTGACGTCACGATTCTGTCGGGAATTGTCCCTGAATCAGGTGACATGACGGTCCAGGGGACCACCGACCGGCAGGTTGGAACTGCATAGCGGCCCGCAAGTTGCGTCGGGAGCTGTTGCCGCTGAACCGGTCGCCCGAGGTCGGGCAGACCGGTTCATGCGTGGAAACGCCTGATTCGGGGAGGAACGGGAAGGTCAGCCGATCTTCGGTTCCCAGCCCGGCTCGTACTCACGCTTCCAGTGCTGCATGGCGTCTTCGTCGTTCTTGATGTGCCCGTTCTCCGGGTTGCATTCGAGTGCGCGACCGGTGCGATGGGCGATGTTGCCGAGGTGGCACAAAAGGGTGCTGTAGTGGCCCTTCTCGATCTCGGCGTTGAGGTTCTGATGCTGGCCGGTGCGAATGGCGTCGATGAAGTTCTGGATGTGGTCGGAGTCGGACAGCTTCGCAGTCCCTTCCTTGACCAGCTGATGGCGGCGGTCGTAGATCCGGTAGCTCCCGCTGCCGGCGATCGACATGGACCCCTCCTCGCCGAAGAAGGCGACGAAGCCCGAATCGACCGAGTGTCTGTTGCAGCTGAGTCCCTGCCAGGTGATCTGCTTTTCCCCGGGGAACTCGAAGGCGACCGTATGCGTGTCGGGAGTTTCCTGGTCGTCGTCGTAGCGGTAGCGTCCGCCCGAGGAGGTGACACGTGTCGGCGCAGTGACATCGAGTCCCCAGCGGCAGATGTCGAGCGAGTGGACTCCGTTATTACCGAGTTCGCCGTTCCCCCAGTGCCAGAACCAGTGCCAGTTGTAGTGACTGCGGTTGTCGACGTAGGGCTTGCGCGGTGCGGGGCCCTGCCAGAGGTCGTAGTCGAGGTTCGCCGGCGGATCGGCGGGCTTGCCCTCACCAATCGGACCGCGGAGGTTGTTGTACCAGGCGCGAGCGAGGTACACGCGTCCGATGACGCCCTCCTGCAGTTGCTGGATCGCCTCGATGAACGATGCACTGCTGCGGCGCTGTGTGCCCATCTGGACGGCGCGGTCGGCCTTGCGGGCCGCCTGCACCATCAGCTCCCCTTCCCACGGATTGTGGCTGCAGGGCTTTTCGACATAGACGTGCTTGCCGGCGTTGCAGGCAAGAATGGTTGCCGGGGCGTGCCAGTGGTTCGGTGCTGCACACACCAAAGCGTCGATGCTGTCGTCGTCCAGCACGCGGCGGTAATCGGTGACCGGCTGAGAACCCTTGATCTGGTTCGCTGCCGATGAGGCCCGGGTTTCGTCGACGTCGCAGACGTACTTCACCGAGACTCCGTCGAGCGAGGAAAATGTTCCGGCGAGGGAGAGCCCGCGGCTGAGGCCCATGACGCCGACAGTGACCGGTTGCTTGTCCTTCGAGTCGTCGGCACGAGCTCCAACAAAGGCTCCGCTGGCCACAGCTGCTGCCCCTGCTGTCACGGTTGTTCCCAGGAAGCCGCGTCGGTTGACTGATTGAGTCATGTGTCTGCCTTCGTGGACGTCAGAATCGTAAAGCGTCAATCGCCGTCTGCGAGAGCGGGGAACCGTTTTCCCCCACCCCGCCTGGAGACAAGGCTACCGGATCGGGACGGAACGGTCGAGTTTGATGAAAGGAGGACAGATTCGCGCAGCGGTGGTCTTGTGAAGAGCGGCATCGCATGGCGACGTTGATGTCGGAGTCGGGCGAGTGGCCGGCATGGCGCGATCGGGTAGCATGCATCAGCGAGGCTGATGGACGAGCTTGATGGTGTTTGAACTGATAGCCAGTGGCCGCTCCGGTGAGCACGCGGGACTCCGCCTGTGCGAGCATCGCCGCTACCGGATTGGCCGCGACCCGACCGCGGACCTGTGCCCTGCGTGGGACCGGTACTGTTCGGCCGAGCACGCGACCTTGCGACTGGACGCCGGGCAGGTGCACGTGCGGCGGCTTCCGGAGGCGGGGAATCCGATCTATTTCTGTGGTGAAGCGTGCGATTCGTTTCTGCTGGGACCGGGTGATCAGTTCGTGATCGGAGAAACCCGCTTCCGACTTGTCGGAGATCACGCCGAGGTCACTCCGTCCCAGGATCCTTCGCTGGAGGAAGTGGTCTTTCAGCGGAGCAAGCTCCAGCAGATCCGCTTCACCGATGCCGACCGTCGCATCGATGTGCTGGTGCGGCTGCCCGATGTGATTGCGGCTGCGCGGAATGAGCATGATCGGGACGCCCAGCTGGTGTCGATCCTGCTGGCGGGGATTCGTCATGCCGAGGCGGCCGCGGTCGTCAAACTGGGACCGGAGGGGGTGGAAACCGGGGCATGGGAGCGTCGCCGCGAAACGGCGGGAGCCATGCGAACGAGCAGCCGGCTGGTGGCAGAAGCGATCACCCGGGGCGAAACGGTGCTGCACACCTGGAGCGGCGGTCTGTCGCACGATCCGATGTATACGGCGCTTCCGGGGGTGGATTGGGCCTTCTGCACGCCGGTCGGGCGGCGGGGCGACGAGCGGTGGGGAGTGTATGTCACCGGACAATCGCACCTGACGAGTGTTCACTCGGGGGGGCAGGATCCCAAAGCCCAGCTCGAGTCGGATGTCCGCTTCACCGAGCTGGTTGCCAGTGTGATCAACTCGGTGCTGACGCTGGGCAACCTGCAGGCCAGCGTTGCGGTGCTGAGCCAGTTTCTCGCCCCGCCGATTGTCGCAGCGCTGGAGCGCACCTCGGGGGATGGATCACTGGATATGTCGCTGCTGGAGCCGCGCGAATGTCCGGTGACGGTTCTGTTCTGTGATTTGCGGGGGTTCAGCCATCGGGCCGAGTCGGAGGCGCATGACCTGCGGGGGCTGCTGGAACGGGTCAGCCAGGCATTGCAGGTGATGACGCGGCATGTCACCGACTTTGGTGGAGTGACCGGCGAGTTTCTGGGAGATGCGACCCTGGGCTTCTGGGGCTGGCCGTTCGCGTCCGAGGAAGCCCCCCTCAATGCGTGTCGGGCGGCGCTGGCGATCCGTGCGGCGTTTGATCGCTTCCGTGACTTGCCGGAGCATCCGCTGCACGACTTCGAGATGGGGATCGGAATCGCCCACGGCCGTGCGATGGCCGGAAAGATCGGCACCCAGGAGCGAATGACGGTCACCGTGTTCGGCCCGGTGGTGAATCTGGCGAGCCGGCTGCAGAATCTCACCCGTCAGCTGCACGTCCCGATCCTGCTGGATGAGCCGATTGCGGAGCTGGTGCGGGAACGGATGTGCCGCTCGGAGGGGCGCACGCGGCGTCTGGCGCGGCTGCTCCCCTACGGCATGGAGACACCACTGACTGTCAGTGAACTGCTTCCTCCCGAAGAAGGGCCGCAGCATCTGACGGATGCACAACTGCAGCGGTACGAGGAGGGAGTGGACCACTTTATTGCAGGGGACTGGAACGCCGCCTACACCTGTCTGCATGAGATGCCGGCGTGGGACCGGGCGCAGGATTTTCTGACGCTCCGCATTGCCCAGCATGGCCGCACGCCTCCCCCCGACTGGGATGGCGTGATCCGGATTGTTGCCAAGTGAAGTGCCGCGAAGTCGGGGACCGTCGGTGCATCGTCCGCCGCACGACGCGCGGAGACGGGATTTCACTGCCGTCGGACGTGCGCGATTGTGAGACGACCGCGGGGGGGTAAGATGACGACTCCCCGGGCGAGATGCTGTCCACGAGATTCGTGGTGGTCGAACCGCCCGCTGTTCTTGCGCCACTGCAGGGTTTCGGCGTTCCGTGACGCGATACTGCTGCGAGGAGCGCTTGTGTCAGGCCGCCCGCGATTCCCTCAACGAACACCAGCGTCAGCATGGATCAACCGACGATTATCGGGTTGGGAGAAATCCTCTGGGACGAGTTTCCGGATGGTCGCCGACCTGGCGGAGCGCCGGCCAACGTGGCGTTCCACGCGAACCAGGTGGGGGCCCGGGGGCTGATTGCATCGCGCGTGGGAACGGACTCTGCCGGCGACGAGCTGTTGGAGTTCCTGCGCTCTCGCGAGCTCTCGACGGAGCTTGTGCAGCGTGATCCGGAGCATCCAACGGGGCGGGTCTCTGTCGAGCTTTCGGATGGTCAACCGACATACGTGATCCATCGCGAGAAAGCGTGGGATTATCTGGAGGCGGAAGCGGGGCTGTTGCAGGCGATGTCGCAGGCGGGGGCGATCTGCTTCGGGACGCTCGCTCAGCGGAGCCCGGTGAGCCGCAGCACGATCCATGCATGCCTGGCTGCTGCGGGTGAGCAGACGCTGGTCGTGTACGACGTCAATCTGCGGCAGGACTTCTATGAACGGGAGTGGATTGAAGCGTCACTGCACGCGGCGGAAGTGCTCAAGCTCAATACGGACGAACTCGATGTGCTGGCGGGACTGCTGGGCCTGGATGGGAAAAGTCCGGCCAGTTTCGCCTCGTCTGTGCGGAAGGAGTTCGATGTGCAGCTGGTCTGTCTGACCCGGGGGTCGGAGGGCTGTCTTTTGATCAACGAAACCGAGACGGTCGATATTCCCGGTGAGCCGGTAGACGTCGCTGATGCCGTCGGGGCGGGAGACGCGTTTCTCGCCGGGTTCGTTTCAGCGCTCTTGCACAGTCAGTCGCTCGAAGTCGCTGGTCAGTATGCCAACCGTATTGGCGGGCTGGTTGCCTCGCGTCCCGGAGCGATGCCCGACATCAGCAAAGAGGCTGCCGCCATGCGAACGTGGTGACGTTCCGGATTCGAGACTCCGGAGTGCAGGCCACGCATGCAGTGCTGGCGGCGCGGTCCTCACCGATGCCGGCCAGTGGTGAGCCCGATGACCCTGGGGAGGATCTAATCGCCCGAATCAGCGCCGTCGTCGGAGTCGGGATCCTGCGAGTAGATCATGGCGGTGTACGGGGCGATCGCGATGGCGGCGCGGTGTCCGTGAGCTCCCGGGATCGCCTCGACGGCTGAGGCGGGCATGTCGTCGAATTCGTCACTGTAGCCGACCCAGTCGCT
>CAZUXX010000309.1:0-5273 GCA_964624215.1 uncultured Planctomycetaceae bacterium | reverse complement strand
GATGACCTGTTGCGATCGACCCGCGGTCCTTGACTTCGATCGTCCGTTGCCGCTGCGTCCAGGTCAGATCCCCTTCATCAAGGAGCACGGTCAGCGTCTGCGGAGGTGTGGAACCGTCGCAGACGACAAGTTCGCCATCCCGGAGATTGCGGGTCAGACTGGAGACGGCCATGGGCAACTGCCTCAGAAAGGAGAGAAGTGAGTGGGTTCAACAGACATCCGCCGCGCCAGACGACCAGACAATCGTCGCAGTGACGACGGAGGTGGAAAAAGCCGGCGCATGTGCGTGCGTGAGTTCTTCGGAAACGACGTCACTCGACCGCTTGCGCCACAGCCACCACGGTCAGGACCAGGTGCTGCAGATCAGGGTGGCCGGCGTCGGCTTGCACGCGCGAGAGATCACGGACTTCAACTTCGCGCAGATCAAGAAATCCCAGCAGGCTGTCGGCCACCGCAGGATCAGTCACCGCGATGACCTGATGTTCAAGCGTCTCACGGGCCACCGTCGCGATTCGCTGGCACGCAAAGGAATCGGCCCCCGTCTTCGCGAAGCAGTGCACTGTCACCAGCAGCACCCGGCGATCGGGCATCCCGTGACGCCGCACCGGCGCGGATGTGGAGATTACCGCGAAATCGCACCACGCATCGAGATGACGGGTCTCGAGCGGGGCACCGGAAAACCGGGTCGGCGTCGCAGTTGTCGTCGACCAGTGCCGCTGGAGACTCGCAACAAGGTGTTCGTCGGAAAGCATGCAATCGCGGGCTTCAAAACTGGATTCTGTCCGGGAGAAATCGCGGGCGACGTCTGATGGTCCAGTGGCCGGCACTCTTCGCGAGTCCGCCGGCAGGGGCGCGATGCGCCTGGTCAATGTCCGCTAGCGTCGGGCAATTCGATTGAGCCGCTGGAGAAGTTCTGCGAGCGTCTTGCGGACCATCGCAAACGCAGACATGCGGACTGTGCCGTATTCGAGGAAGGCAATGTACGGAACAGCGTTCATTGCCTCGATCAGCGTCCGATCCTCCGTGTCGCTGCGGACCAGTCGCCCCTCGGTTCGTCCGCGTTGCACGCCACTCGGCAGAGGACCGGTCCAGCCGGGAGGTGCCTGGCCACCGAGGCGTTCCAGCGACTGAACCCAGGCAGTCCGGCTGCGTCCGGTCTCCACGGGATTCCGTTCCACAATTCGGGTGAGCCCCTCCCGCATCAGCCGTTCAACCAGTTCCCGGCGGGCGACGGGCAACCGCTCGGCGGATCGGGCCAGCGACGGCGTCGCCGTGTCATCCACTTCAAACCGGAGTCGGATCGGCATCGCGGGAATCCCATCAGGTGAAACATCCCGGGCAACGTCGTCTGGCAGTGGTCGGGACCATCGGACCTCCAGTCACTGCCACAGAAATCGTGACCCGGATCCAGACGCACGAAACCGTGTGCAGAATCGTGAGCGGCGTGAACGACGCATGCTCAACGCGGCAGATGTGGTACTGACGGTTCTCGTACAGAACACGGGTCGACGAGAACGTGACTTCCGTCGGCAGGTCTTCCGAACGGATCAGAAACATCCGCTCCTCAGGCTGGTGAACACCCGCCGTCCCCGCATGCGGCTGCTGACGGGACGGGCCGAGGACCGCCAGGAGGGTCGTGTCCGCCGGGACCGTCTGCAGTTCACCCGTCGTCGGGTCGTAGGACGTGTTGAGTTCGCGAAGAGTGATCGCCGACGCCCAGTCGGCAAAGAGCTGGTCGCGGACATCGGCAAGCAACGGAGGTGACAGGTGCATGGCTGGGTGGGAACGTCCGGGAAATGAGTGGCTCCCGCGACCGACGCGGCCGGCGTCAGCGGGTGGCAGCAAACAGAGCGGCAACAAGACTGAGCGTCATGCCCAGGAGCAGTCCGATCAGTCGCAGCTTGACGGCGTCCAGTTCGGTGCAGAGGAGAGCGAGTCGACGGGACTGTTCCTCGAGAATCAGCAATCGCTCCGTAACGGGCGGGCGACCATTGCCGTCCACCAGCCGCACAAGACGCTTCAGTGTCGACTGGAAATGAACCCATTCGGCGTGCATTTGTCGCAGGGCATTGAAGTCATGCTGACGCTCACGGAGCAGACTCGTGATGACCGCAAGGGACTCGTCAATGTCGGAAGACTTCTTGGAAGTCGGCTGCGATGGATTCGGCATGGGCTCATCCTGCGGGTGCCACGTCACTGGTCGCCTGTCACGGCAGCAGTGCAGGTCATCGGGCATCTCTACCTGGCTTCTGAACGATCCAGGAGGGGTCACGGTGAGGCGCTGATCTGCCACGCGGGACGGCACGACAGCAGCGACTGATAATGCTCACGTGCAGCGAGCAGGGCATGGAGATTGGCGGCCCGGTCCGTTTGCATACCACCGGTGCCATTGATTCCGTACCTCAGGGCACTGAGCTTGCCGTCCCGGAGGAGGTTCGTGATGTCGAGATCGATCTGGTGCAGGATGCCGCGAATCTGTTCGGCACTAAGTTCCTGTGCCGACACGGTGCTGAGATCAGGAAGGTCCATGGAGGGCAGGGGACAGAGGAAAGGACTGGAATGGGCTCACCGTCAGGAGGACGTCGGAGACTCTGCAATCCGCAGAGTGTGAAAGGCGAGGAGCCGGAGTTGTTCGGAATAGGGGAGGGCGACAAACTCGGCTTCCTTCAGATGCAGTCGCTCGCACAGTCGCAGGATCTGATAGTCGAGGGTTCGTGGGCCCATCAGGTGCTGTTGGACACCCCCTCCGACGAAAAATTTGCCTGGGCTTGACGCACCTGGTCCCCCAGCAGTTTGCGAGCCGGGCGACCTCGTCGCACAGGTGAAGCAGATCTCCGGCAAAGAAGCCTGCTGCTTCCAGCTCGGCATGAAGTTGATCGGCAGGTCCGTTCCAGTCGGCGGCAGGCTGTGTCGGCAGGGCGGTTTCAAATCGGACCTCCGGGTCGGCCTGCAGGGCATGCACGACTGCCAGAACGGCAACCCGCTGGTGGTACAGTTCGACCGCATCCAGATAGACGCGATCACCGGTGTCCGCCACAGAGACCGCGAGGCCAGCGGCATCCCGCACAGGTTTGCCGGAGGAATCACGGGCAATCCTGGTTGGCGGCTGCGGCAGCACAACACCGTGCTGCCGCAGTGTTCGATGAAACCCGAGCGGCAGAGGCTGAATTGTGAACGTCCACGGCTCCCCCACGGGCCGCGCGAGAGTGACACTTCGGGTCAGCGGAGTCGCGGGATCGGAACCGGGAAAGTGCATGAGAGGTGAAAGTTCGGGAAGGAGGAGAACAGAGGCCGGTGACCCGGAGACGCGGGTGGGGTAGAGCGGGCGCGTCTCTGAGATGCGGAACGGGTCACCGGCCGGAGAGAAATCGTCTCACGTCGCTCTCAGCAGCCGGCGGGAGATGCGATGCCGGTCACTACTCGCCGGCCACCTTGGTCACAAAGACGGTGTCGACGGCCGACACGCCTCCGTAGTACCGGGCCTTCACCCGCAGGACGACATCCCGCTCGAAGGCGGCCTCGCTCTCCGAACGCTGCAAGAACGTCTGCACCGGCCAGATCTCGGTCCAGATGAATTGCCGGCGAAAGTCACCCAGATACCAGTCGCTGGTCGCCGAGCCTCCCTGTTCGTCGATGAACGGTGAGGAGAGGACCTCCAGGGTGCCGTGCAACGGGTTGGCAAACCGCATGTCCCCGTTGTCAGACGAGACGCGGATCTCGGTCGAGTGAACGATGCTGCGGGCCGTCCCGCGGAGCTTCTCCGGCACCAGAACCTGGCGGGCCGGCGCGACGATCGGCCGCTGATCGCCGTCGATCCGGTCGTCCTTCACCTGTGTGGCACGAAAATGGAGAATCTGCTCGATGTCCTGCCAGTCGGTGAGTGGGACCGCGCTCGGGTCAGCCGCTTCGAGCTGCTGATCCATCAGGGAAGACCCGTCGGCGTCCGGGCCGAGCGTCTGGCCGACCTGGTACGACGCCGACGCAGCATCAAACTCGTAGACCGAAAAGGGACTGACATCGACCGAGATCGGAGCGGTCTCACCGGCACGGGACTGCTGATGCGACACACCCAGAAACTTTGTTGCAAACGCTTCTTGTGTCGTGGCCAGATCGGTGTCCCACGTGAAGTCAGACGCCGGCTTGGCATCGTCGTCATCCAGCCAGATGAGATCACCGGCCTCGATCACCGTGGCGGCGTCGACGGGGACCTTGCGAAGCTGGACCTGGCCGGAGCGAAATCGGAGTTTGTTCATAGCGGCAAAGGAATCGGGAGGTCGGGAATCGGAACAGTCAGAGGGAGAGATGAACGGCGTGACCGGTTGCGGGCAGCCAGCTTGTGCCCTAGCGACCCCGCTTGAACGCATGCAGGAGCTGGCTGGTCGACAGACGACCATCGGAGTGAGAGGTGCGTTCCAGCGAACGCGGACGGACGTGGCTGACCGCCTGCTCGATGAAGTCGAGGCGTTCCCGAATCAGGGCCATCCGTGCGGCATCGTCCGCCGCCATAACCAGTGCCTGCCGGAAGGAACCGGTCCGGGCAAAATCGGGCAATCCCGATCTCGCAAGCAGGTCCGCAACGTGAGCCTCAAGCGCTTCCCTGTGCTTCGTCTGTCGGACATCGCTCAGACGACGCAGAAGCTCGTCCCGCTCGCGGGTCAATGCCGCGATCTGATCCAGGTACGCTCTGCCGGGAAGATTCCCCGCAGCGATCGCCTCGCGATCTTCGGAGCGGACACAGGCCGGGCATTCGGCCGCGTCGCACGTCCCCGGCTGTTCACCGCAGGAGACAGGATCAGCCTCCGCCGACTCCCGGAAGGTTGTCGTCGTGGCCGGATTGACAACAGCGTCGACAGAAATGACGTCGACGATAGACTCAACGATCTGGCCATCCTCGGAGCGGCGGGCGAGGATCACGTGAGACATCCCCACACCCGGGTGATTGCCTTCGGCCAACGCCAGAAACGTTCGACCGGCCTCCGTATCAAGGACCTGGATATCACCACGGATGCGGCCATTATCCAGCCGGGCGTTGACAACCGATCCGACAAGATCGCGGGTACTCCGCTGCCTTGGGCTGCCGGGATCGCGGGCGTGGTCGAGAAAGACCGGCTTGTTCTCGTAAAGTGCGGTGGCCGACGAGAGAGCCGTCGGCGAATATCGGTAGCCGTTCTTCGAATCGATTCCGGAGAGAGCAACATTGCGAACCACACGGGCAGAGGGATCGACGCGTGTGGTAACCTGCCAGTCAGAAATGCGTTCGGTGAGCGTGTGTG
>CAZUXX010000308.1:0-5281 GCA_964624215.1 uncultured Planctomycetaceae bacterium | reverse complement strand
TGCACAGCACTGGCAATCTGACGGACGTAGTCGACCCCCAGCCGCAGGTCGATCTGCTTGCCCTCATCACTTTTGAGCCACTGGTCGAGCCCGCGACCCTCGATCAGCTGCATCACGTAGTAATGCAGCCCGTCCTCTTCTCCCACACCGAACACGGGAACAATGTTCGTATGGTGCAGTGCTGCTGCCGTCTGCGCTTCACGCTGAAACCGCCGCACGTGCAGTTCGTCGAGCAGCGAATGCGGGGGAAGCACTTTCACCGCGACCCGGCGCCCGAGCGATTCCTGCTCGGCCTCGTACACAACCCCCATCCCGCCGCGACCGATCTCGCGAATGATCCGGAAGTCTCCCAGTCGCTCGACGCGCCGCGGCCCCAGCGAGGCCCGCCCGTTCGACGAATACTCCCGCTGCACCTTCATCCGTTCCACAGCGATGATCGTCGGGAACAACTCCCGGATCTCACTCGCCAGTTCGGGATACCGGTCGCAGTACTCGTCGACGCCGGGATGTTCTCCCTGCCGGAGCCGGGCCATAAAGTCGGCCGCCACCGAATCGAACAGATCGTCGCTGAGCTCGCTGGACTTCATACCGCATTGACACGCGAATCACTGTCTTCCCGGTCAAAAAACCCGGGGATCCGCTCCAGAACGTTCTTCAGCCGGGCCAACGCCCGCACGTAGCGGATGCTGGCCGCCTTCCGCTCCAGCCCCAGGACCTCCGCAACTTCGCTGTTGGTCAACTCCTCGAAGTGTCTGAGCGCCAGCACTTCCCGATCGGTGGCACTCATGCCCTCCAGCGCGTCCTCAACCAGCGTCATCAGCTCGGCCCGCTGGGCAGCCTGGCTGGGAGATGTCAGGTGCCCCAGCAGGTGAAACGACAGCGACACCGAAGTCCCCTCCGAAAGTCGTTGCTGAATCGATTCATCCCGCGTCGCCGCTCGCATCTTCGCTCCCAGATGACGACGGTGGACGTCGATCAGCGTCTGCCCCACGATCAGTCGCAGCCAGACAAACAGACTCATCGGCTGGCTCGACTTGAAATGATCCAGTCGCTTCGCGGCGTCGAGGTACGCCTCCTGGAGGATGTCGTCTGCATCCACACGACCCTGGAGCCGGCGATCAAGCCGAAAATGCACCATCCGCCACAACCGTTCGCGGTACATCGCAAACAGTTCGCCCAAAGCCGACTCATCCCCGTCCAGGAGTCGCGCCAGTCGCGGATCATTTGCATCCAGGGACGAGTTCGAGCCGTCGCGCATGCAGCCCCCCACCATGTTGAACGGTTGACCGGCCGATCCGTCTACGCACGGTCAGAGTCCGGCCCAGCCACGACTTCTATCCTATTCGCTTTCCAGGACAGCGGCCATTCTCTCCCGTGCTCTCGCAGGGCCGCCAACCACCCGCTTCCACCCAACGCGTCGCGGTCAAATGGCCTTGGATCCGTCACGAAAGCTCGAAGTTCGGCCGGCACGCCAGTCGCAGCCACCTCTGGTCACCTCACCCCGAACAGCGCAGGGCAACGGAAGGCTGCGATGCAGTGACCCGGCTACTCGGTCACCAGCGGGTAGATCGTCTGTCCCTGGTTCGTCGCGAAGAACTCGGTCGTCACCAGAACCGATTTGTTGGCTTCGTCGACCACAATGCAGATCCGCTTGTCCGGCGAGGGAGGCCGGTTACTCACTGCCAGGTGCTTGAGGAGTTCCCGCACGGAGACATTGCCCAGCTCGAGCTTCTGTGGCATGTTCTTCGTGAACCCCGCATCCTTCAACGCGTTGCCGTCGATATCGAACTTGAGCTTTGTCTCGCCCGCGATGTACTCAATCACACCTTCGAACGGCATGGCCACATCGCCGGAGACCACCAGATCCAGCCGCCCTTCCACGGTCGCCGGGAGGTCGTCCTGCGGTGCCTCGGCCACCATCACCGCCGGGGCCTCGCTGCTGAAATCGGTTCGCAACGATTCATCCCATGTCAGCAGGGTCCCCAGCGCCAGGTTGGGAGCCGCCTTGCGGGGCAGGGCGGTCGCCAGACGCAAATGACGCGATTCGGTCGAGGGAACCGTCGCCTCGCGGACAACCTCCATCATCGCCGGAAAGCGGCCGATGATCTCGCGGAATCCCTTCGACTGCGGCTGCATCTTCCGGCAGGCTGCCATCAGATCCCGGGGCAGTTCTTCCATCCGCAGCAGCATGTCCCGGGCCAGCCCGGCCGGTGTCGCCACGCTGCGTGTGCGCAACAGCAGGTCGGACGTCATCACCTCATCACCGACATTCACGCTCCAGGCGACCGCCTGCACGTCGTCTCCGAACCAGTCGAGCACCTTGCGAAACACCGGCAGGGCAGACTCCGAAAACAGCCACGCATCGTGGCGCTTCACATCGTCCATCTCGAACAGCACCGTGAAAACGCGGCTGGAATCGGTGTACTCCAGGAGACTGTACACCCCCTCCGAAGCATCGAAGTTGGGCGTCTGGATGAACTCCTGCAGCATGTGAGCATCGGCAGCGGCCGCAATGGCAACCGTCTTCGTGTCGTGAATCAGGTACGAGTGCGGTTCGGAAATATTGATCCGCGGAACACCCTGCGGATTGATCGGCTGACCGCGGAACTCCTCGATCAGATCAGACAGCTTTTCTTCCTCCACCAGACGCACCACGCTCGA
Organism: uncultured Planctomycetaceae bacterium; assembly: GCA_964624215.1. Lineage (GTDB taxonomy): Bacteria > Planctomycetota > Planctomycetia > Planctomycetales > Planctomycetaceae > CAZUXX01. Next base: position 2,620 of record CAZUXX010000308.1, on the reverse strand, counting down.
CACAAGCGGCTCCGTCCCCCGGGCTCCCAGACGCAGACAGATCAGACATTCCTCGATCTGTTGCGGCTCCCGGCGGCAATGCTCCCTGAGCTTGGCGGCGATCCAGTTGGTAACGTCTTCGGTCAGGCTGTAGCGCAGCTCCTGCCAGACCGGCTCCTCGCTCCACAACAGGGCAGGCCGCAGGTGAATCACCACGTTCACACCGCTGGGGACCATATACAGCCGGATCGGCTCCCCCTGTTTCGGAACGAGCGTCTCGGCAACCTGCTTGTTCGACTTCAGTTGCGACGGAACCAGATTTTGGTGGGGCAGGATCACGGAATCTGACCCCGGCACGACACTGACGCTTGGAATCCGCGCCCCCCCGCCGGAAGCCGTCGGCATCTGCGACGCTCCCACAGCAGCAACCGCCGGAGCTTCTGCCGGACCCGCCGCAGACTCAGCCGCCGGAGGCGTCTGCGCCAGCGGCTCGGCCGGATCGGTCCCGCAGACCGCCGCGAACACACCCACGGCGAGGACCGCCCCGACAGCGATCCCGATATTCCGGTTGCGGGCACTGCGACGCTTGATCTCACGCAGACGGGCCAGACCGTCGTCTTCGGCAGCCACATCGACAATGCCGCCGACTGCGGGCGACGTCGTAATCACAGGAGCTTCGACCGACACCGCCGCCGGCGCCCGGGCCGGCTCATCAGGAACCCAACGGGCAGACGTGCCGACCGGGAGCTCATCTTCGGCAAGTTGAAGTTCAACCTCTTCTTCCTGCACTTCCCGGAGCACGAACGGCTTCGCGCACTTGGGACACTTCCCCTTCTTGCCCAACAGGGCCGGGTTTCGAACCTTCAACTCTTTCCCGCAGTGCGGGCAGCAGACGATCACTGCCGACATGGCCGCGCATCCCAATCAAGTCCAGCGTCAGTTCGCGGAGCACACGTTTATCATAGGCGTCGCCTCGAAGCGATGCCAAATGGAATACCGACATCGGCGGCGCGATCCCCTCGCTCGCCGGCGTCATAACTCCCGTTTCATGAACAGGCGCCCACGATCTGGCCGCTGCAACGGCCCGGAATCACACAACGCCGCGCCCCTCGACAGCCGCTGCCAATCGGGAAACTGCCGCGGGCCCCCCGCTGGATTCGCAATCCACCGACGACACGTCAGGCGAGCGCCGCGCGGGTCCGCTCCACGAGGGGATTATCCCGTTCTTCAGTCGAGTGCAGATTCACCAGGTTCGCTGCCAGGTACGTGTCGCGCCACTCGCTCGACACGTAGGCATAATCCTCCAGAACCGCCGAACTGAACTTGTAGTCGTGGGCGTCGTTCCCCTTCAGGAAGACCAGCGCCCGGGCCGCATCCACAAGTGGCTCGGCCCCTCCCTCTCGCAACAGAGGCATCGCACGCCGCGCCGCCTCCAGCGGCTCCGAATGCAACTGGGCAAACAGTTCATCAAGCGAAGCGGCCTTCTCTTCCGGGGCTTCTCTCAACATCGCCACGCTGACGTCCCGCACGCGGCCACGGGAGTTCATCGCCTGACGGAACATCGGCAGAAACGCCGCGTTCTGCAGCAGCATCATCAGCCGCGTCTCGTTATTGCCGCTCGTTTCGTAGGCGTACCGCAACGCGTTCGTCGTCGTCACCGCGTGCAACGCCACGATCCCGGTTTGCTGCATCAGGTACTCCCCCCCCATCACGTGCAGGGCATCCCACACGGATTGCGGAGCGATCCCCCCGTTGAGCATCTCGATCACCGCATCGCAGCTTTCTTCGTTCGATGCCGTTCGCAGTGTCTGCAGCAGCTCCTCGGTTGCCCCCGAATCGACCTTGCCGTGCTGCCAGTCGGCACGCACACTCCCCACCTTCTCGAGATTCCGTCGCCACGGAAGATCCGCCTCCGCTTCGCGCTCGGCGGGATTCCCTCCCTCGTGCATCAGCAGGGCATACGTGAGCGACCGCAGGATCGGTTCGGCGTGCCGCCAGCCGATGCACTGCAGCGTCCGCAGACTGTTCGCTACATAGATCGCCTTGTGCCCGATCGAACGGAAATCCCGGGCACCATAACGGAACATCATCTCATAGACGTCGTTCATGCTCGACGTCCGCGCCAGCGACGCCGTCGCCGCATCGGCCGCCGACTCGTCCCAGCGGTCCATCGCAGAAATGAACTCCTTCCCGGCCTGATGCGCCGGCGGAAGCGACGAGTCACTCACCGGAGACATCGTCCAGTCGCCACGTTCCTCCACGTCGCGACGTGCGGCAACCTTGTAGTAGTCGAGGGCCCAGAAAATCGGCATCCAGCGGTGCTCATCCGGCGACGCCAGACTCGCCAGATGTGCCGAGTTCACCACCAGCACCGCATGGAACTTGAACCCCACACTCGGACGAGGCTCGATGTTCAAAACCCCCGCCAGCATCAGCGCCGCCAGAAGGTCCTGATAGCTCAGACCCGACTTGATCCGCGCCGCAACCTCCTCGATCAGCCGCTCACGAGGAGTCTCTTCAATCAGCCGGACGATCGGTTCGACATCCGGCCCCAAGCGCACGCGATCAGGCGAAAGCGTCGCCTCGTCGGCACGCACCGGCCCCAGCGCATTGATGAACCCCAGATCGCCAATCCCTCCCA
>CAZUXX010000307.1:3521-5282 GCA_964624215.1 uncultured Planctomycetaceae bacterium | reverse complement strand
GATTCGCCGTCGCGGTGGAGAGGGAGGACGGTTTTGCCCGCCCGGGCATCCGGGACGTCCGCATCCTGCGGCGCCTGGTGGACACTGGTCCCAAGAGCCGCAGCCGACGCCGGCTGTGCCGATGGCCCCGATGCCGGAGGGTGCTGTTCCGCCGGAAACGGGACGACTCAACCAGCCACGGACCGTTCTGCCTGCCGGTCATCAGCCGGTGGTCCGGTTCCAGTCGCCGGAAGCATCAGAGTCTTCCCCCTGGCCCCAGCGGACGAACGGGGGAATTGCGACGGCAACCACATCGCCGGTTGCGCTCGGTTCACCGAGCTTCCTTGCTCCGACCGGTCACGCGGGAACTCCATCGGCTGTGCGCCGCGTTGACTGGGAATCGTCGGAGTTTGCGGACTGGGAGCCGATGACTCAGCCGTCGAATCCGCCTGCGTTGCCTGCGACGACGCACGCGGCTCCGCTGATGATTCCGGGTGCTTCGGAAACTTCGGTCGCACCGATGCCCGAAGCGGCGATGGGGGGAGCGTCCCTGCAGCCTCTGCCGGCGCACGATTATCCGATGGGGCCGGGAGTTCCGCACGGGATGGACTTCGGCCAGTTCTCGAGCGTGCCGATGGGCAGCGACACGTTTGTCGATCCCGGGCTGATGCAGAACTTTTCGGTGACGATCGACGGGCCGGGGGTGATCAAGATTCCCGTGCGACTCAATCCTGGCGAGATGCCACAGTTCACCGAAGAGGATGTTACGCTCTATGACGGCGACATCGTGTTCATCGAGTCGCGTGACAGCGAGGTGTTCTACACGGGCGGGTTGCTCGGTGGTGGTGAGTACACACTTCCGCGAGATCGCGACCTGCGCGCGCTCGAGGCGCTCTCCATTGCCCAGTCGAACAATCCCCAGGGGACCTCACGTTCGATTGGAGGAGTCTCGGCACTGAACCAGGATGTCACGATCTCCGCGAGTCAGCTGATCGTCCTGCGAACGCTCCCGAACGGGACGAAACTGCCGATCCAGGTTGACCTGAACCGGCTCAAGAAGGACATGACCAGTTGCGAGAACATCGTGATCCAGCCGGGTGACTTCCTGATCCTGCAGTATACGCGGTGCGAGGCGGTGGCGGCCTTCATCGAGCGGCACCTGCTGGAAGGGGCGCTGTTCACGCTGGCAGCGAGTCAGTTCCCGGGATCCAACTGAGCCGCCGTCTGTTCAAGCCTGGTGGGATAGTCCCAGACATCGAAGGACTGTTTCCACTCGTTGACGATCCGGTGGCGGGTCTGGGGATCGAGGTCCTTGTGGCGATTGGGACGGTAATCGGCGTTCGCTTCGACGACCGATTGGAGTGTGGCCCGGACATGTTCGAAGTCGGGAAGCCCCAATTCTGTGTAGATGCGTTCGAGGGTTTCGAGTGGAGTGTCGATCACCTCTTCGAAGGAGACTTCGGCGAACTGCCCCTCGGGGATGTGGGGCCGCTGTGCGTGAAAGGCCCCATACAGTTCCTTGTAGGAGCGGAGGACCATTTCCGGCACGCGGCTCATGTCGTACTTCTGCAGGCCCCACATGGGGATGACCTGGCGAGCCATGTGATTCATCGAGCGGTAGACGTCAAACGGATTGCGGTGGATATGGAGGAACTTCGCCTGGGGAAAGACGTCGAGGATCATGTCGATCCGGGCGGTGTGGTTGGGTGATTTCAGGACGACCTGCTTTCCCGTCTTCAGGTAGACCTTGGTGACGAACTTCCGGAGGGCGGTCTTCCACGC
>CAZUXX010000307.1:0-3511 GCA_964624215.1 uncultured Planctomycetaceae bacterium | reverse complement strand
AGCGGTCGTAGCGGTCTGCGCTGCGGGGGAAGACCCAACTGAGCATGTTCGAGTAGCCGGTCATGATGGCGAGTGCCATCTCGTCCTCGTGCGGCTCGGTGAGGCTCATTGACATGTTGTCCATGAACCGCTTGCGTGGCGTCATGGCCTGCAAGACGGGGCGGAGACACCGCTCGCTGAGCAGGAACGTGTGGGGATACATCGTCTGGTACAGATTCGGGTACCCGAATCGGTCATCCTGACAAAGCAGCGTGTGAAGATGTGTTGTGCCGCTGCGCCAGCTACCGAGGATGAAGACGGGAGGTGGCATCGGCTCGTCGCTGAGTCGCCTGCGGACAACCCGCTCTTCGGGAACGCCGACGATTGAGGTGACGGGCGCACTGGCGGTGAGCAATGCCGCGCGGCCCCAGTGCCGGGGACTGATGCGGAACCGGTTCTGAGCGAGCAGTTGTCCCCAGTCCCGCAGAGTCATCCCTGCCAGGAAACCGGGGCCCAGGTGTCGAGTGAGGAAGGTCCGGAGATCGGCCATTCTCAAGCGGTGTGATCGGGTTGTCGCCGATTGATCCACGCGCTAGGCTGCGGCAAACCGGCGAGTCAGCGGGCGGGGAATACAGGTCGGGGCAGTGTACCGGCCGAGTCCAATCGTCGCAGTCCCAGAGTCCCGCAGCGTCAGACATTCCACCAAATACTCCGTATGGAAATCCGCACGTACGAAGGATCGGAGCACGAACTTGCGGACTTCGTGTGCGGCGCGTGGCGGAATCTCTACGGTGGCCGGATGGCGATCCCGCTGTGGACGCCGGAATACTTCGCCTGGCAGGTCGATTTCGAAGACCCCGTGTCCCGGAACCATCTGATTGCCGCGTACGACGGAAGCCAGCTGGTCGGGACGATTCTGGGGATTCCATTCGAGTTCCGCACGAACGGCCAGACGTGGAGTGGAACGCAGGGGAGCTGGCTGAGCGTTCATCCCGACTATCTGCGGCGCGGCCTGGGCTCGCAAATGCGTCAGGAGATGTTGCAGCGGCACAGCGACGAAGGGCGTCTTGCACAAGTCGGGTTCGTCTTCTACGGGTCTCGCCGTTCGCTGGCCCCTTCGTTCTGGAAGAAACAGCGTGAGCTGGGGACGACGATTCTGCGGCGGGCAGGATTCTGGGTGCGGGTCCTCGACGCCGATCGGGCAGCGGGATGGAATCCGAAGCGGGGCGAAGCGTTGATGACGCGACTGCTGCGGAAGACGGTCTGGTCGCCGCGTGTGGGGGCAGGCTCTCTAACGATCAGGCCTTTTGCACCCGGGGATCTGGACGATTGTGTCGCCCTTGCGCAAGAGTCGGCCGATTCCACCGATCTCGCGCTCGCCTGGCAGCCGAAGAACCTGCTTCGGCACCTGCATGGAGGAGGTGTGGGGCGAAGTCTGGTGGCGGCGGACGGGGAACGGATCCGCGGCTTCGTCAGTTACCACTGCCTGCCATTTCTGGGGAAAACCATTGAGCCGGTGGGGGTGATTGACCTACTTGTACTAGACCGACTGAAAGGGTCGGAACAGAACAGGTTGCTGAATGTGATGTTAGACGATATGAAGGGGCAGGGGGCCATTCTGGCACTTCGGATTCGATTGGGGGATGTTGCTGTCAGGCCGCTGATTCGCGCGGGTTTTGTGCCTCGGCCGGCGGATTCGCTGGTTGTCATCAGTTGGGCCGGCGAACCACGACCGGTGACTCGAACGCGTCACTTTCACCTCCTTTGGCGCTAAGCTCGCACTTGACTCTGACTCTGTGAAAGCAGCATGCGCGAGGCCCTCGTGTCCAGCGACATCCAGATGCTCCCCACCCCCGCGGTGACGCTGGCGCGCGGTTCCCATGAGGGTGCGCTGGTACTGCGTGAACGGGACACCCTGTCGGCGTCGGAACTGGCGCTGGTCGAAGACCTCATTTACCGATACGGGGACTCTCCGGACTCCTACCTCGCGATTGAGCCGTACGGTGATTACCTGATGGAGGCGTCCGGCCGGTTCGGCGTGGCGCTGAACCGGCAGGGGAAGTACTGGCACGTGCAGGGGGCGTTGCTGTCGGCTCCGGAGGAGAAGCCGCGGGCGCTCAAGGAGATTCTGGCGTTTGCGGAACGACAGAAGGCGATGCTGGCGTTCTACTCGGTGACGGAGACGGACTTGCCGCTGTTCCGCGAGCACGGGTTCGAGATCTCGAAGTTCGGTGAGGAGCCAGTGGTTGACCTCCCGGACCTCAACTGGCGTGGAAAGGCGTACGAGTGGGTGCGGCGGCAGAGCAACTATTCGCTGCGCAACAATATCGAGGTTCTCGAAGTCAAGATCGAATGCGAATCGGCTGATCGATGGGAGTGGATCAAGTCGCAGCTGTATGAAATCCTCCAGGATGATCTCGAGCATCGGGTGTTTCCGGCCGAGTTGCGGCATCTCGAGGGGAAGCTGTTGCCCGATCACCTGTTCCGCCGCCGGCTGTTTGTCGCCCGGCAGAAAGGGGATGAGAAGCTCCAGGCTTTCCTGATTGCCAACCCGGCCCAGGGGGGAGCGGAGTGGGGTTTTGAAGCGTATCGCAAGCGGCAGGACGCGACGCGTGGCATCATCCCGCACATGATGCGGACGGTGATGGACCAGATGCGGGAGGAAGGCGTCGAGCGGGTATCGCTGTGCCTGATCCCCGGTCGGAACATCGCGACTCAGGACTCGCCCCGGGGGCACGTGCTGGTCCGCATGCTGCTGGATTTGTGGTATCGCCGACTGAACTTTCTGTTCAATGTCCGCGGGCAGGAACATTTCAAGTCGCGGTTTCGTCCACGCATGCGGAACCGGTACATCTGCGTGTCGACGAAATCGTCGCTGCGCTCGATCTTCTCTTTTCTGCGGATTGTCGGCGCGACTTCGAGCATCAGTCCCGGCAATCTTCTGCAGACTGTGCGGCAGTGCATCGGTCTGCCGCGGCGGTCCCGCTAAACCCTGCGGAGAGCGCGTGGCGGCGGCCGGGGCCCTGCTACGGTCGCCGGATACGGTCCGGATCGGACCTTCGCTTACCGTTCTGCCTGCCCGGGCAGAGCACACGCTTCCTGCGAAACGCCCGGCTGCTGATCGGGCACTTTCGGGCGGACGAGGCCAGTGACAAAGCTGCTACGCAAGTCGTACCGCCGGTATATTCTGCAGTGTGCCCCGTTGATTCGTCACCAGCAGAGAGCGGACATGGAACGGCTGGATCTGAAGGAATATGAGTGGAAGACCGTTGTCCGCCAACTGCGGCCTGACGACTTTGACGCTCTGGTTGAAATGCAGAGGCTGTGCTTTCCCGGCATGGAAGTCTGGAAGCGTGAGCAGATCGAAGTGCCGGACTACCAGATGGCACCTCAGGTATCCAACAAGGAGGCCTACTGATGGAGCATTACATCAGTCTCTTCGTCAAGGCGGTGTTCGTCGAGAACATGGCCCTGGCTTTCTTCCTCGGCATGTGTACCTTCCTGGCGATTTCCAAGAAGGTGGAAACGGCGC
>CAZUXX010000306.1:1386-5287 GCA_964624215.1 uncultured Planctomycetaceae bacterium | reverse complement strand
CAAGCGAATTGCCCTGAACTCACGAGATCCCGTGTGCCAGCGTTTCCTGGCACCCTTTGCGGGAAATCCCCCTTCCCTGCGAAGCGAATGTGTCGTGAGAGCCTTCTGAGCGCAGGAGCTCACTCGGGCGTTCGGGCCAGCCGGAGCCCGATACGGGTATCGCGGACTTCGGGACGCTCGCCGTTACGTGCGGCCGAACGGGAATCGGGGGGGAGTGTTCGCGCCGGAGGGGGGCTGCGGAGAGGCAGGCATGGTTGGTGGCACTTCGGGTTTGCTTCCCAGGTCCCGCAGCAGCCATTCCCCTTCGAAATAGCCCCGTTGACGGGGTGTCTGCACTGCCTTGAGCTTCAGCCGGGCAAACTGTGCCGTTTCGGTTTTGGCATGGGCGACGAGTTCATCGAGCGTAATCCGTTTGTCGCCGTTTCCGTCGCCGGCCCCTTCGAGTGCCTGCAGCACGTGGTAGAAGAAGATGCCGTGCCCGATGTCGGGGTGTTCGTATGCCTGCTGGTCAGATGTACAACTGAACAGAGCGACAACCCCGTCCGGGGGTGGCGTCAGTTGAGGACGGGTGACGCTCGCCAGCTCAACGCTGGAGGTCGACCGGGAGAGCCGGCTTTGAGGATCGAGAAGCGGGCCGGATGGCACGGCACGGGGAAGGTTGACGCCCCCGTCTGGCAGGCGCCCGCGGTACAACGCGTGACCGCGTGCGTCGAAAGCGTTCTTCTAGGCCGGCTTACGACTCTGGATCGCTTTCAGCGACGCATCGCTCTTGAGCCGGGCGTCCCTGACACTGAGGAGGACGTGCCGGAAGCGTTCGGGACGCTTGACGCCGGGGAGTTTGAGAATCGACTGTTCCTTATTGTTGAGCAGGTGGACATCCCCGGCATGATAGAAGGCCTGCCCGGCCTGCTGGTACACGACGACGTCGGCGATGTCGGTGAGGGGGATCTGCCTGAGCATGCGGTTCCCCATTGTCGACCAGACCTGAACATTCCGGTTGGTGACGACGTATTTCTGGCCGGTCAGAAGTCGCATGAAGTACCCGATCAGGGCGAACGGGGCGACGAGCGGGCCAAACAGCAGGTACGACAGCTTGATGCCACCGATTTTCAGCGGAATCGAATCACAAATCGTCCCGAGGCCGCGTCCGATGCCGGACGCGGCAATAGAGGGATAGACTGTTTCAATCTGACACTCGTGCCCGGCAGAGACCCCCGCGATGGGCTGAGACTTCACTTCCGTGGCCATCAGATGATTCCGGAACGGCATAAGACAAGGAACTGGAGCGCACGACCCGCAACCGGGAGCATGGTTTCTAGCAGACCGCCGTGGTGCTTGCCACGTGATGAGGGTGGAATTCCTGCGGGTGGGGCCCGGGCGTGAGTCGAAGTGCCCTTGTCTTGAGTGTCGCGGACCCGACCACGCTTGAATCTCCCGACCTGCTTGGTACGGTTCGACAGATTCGGCTGGACGCGAGTCCGTCTCGCATCGCCCGATGCCATTCCCCGGAGCCTGCCCCGCCGCGCAGCCGATTGCTGTTAACCGCGGTCACCGTGCGCTCCGGTCAGGTCCGACCCGACCCACCCGAGAGCTTCCAACGTGCCGCGACGCGACGACCTCCACAAGATCCTGATCATCGGTTCCGGCCCGATCGTCATCGGCCAGGCCTGTGAGTTCGATTACTCCGGGACACAGGCATGCAAGGCATTGCGGGATGAGGGCTACGAGGTTGTCCTCGTCAACTCGAATCCGGCCACAATCATGACCGATCCCCAGACGGCGGATCGGACGTACATTGAGCCGATCAACTGGAAGCATGTCGCCAAGATCCTGGAGAAGGAGCGGCCGGACGCCCTGCTGCCGACCCTGGGGGGACAGACCGGGCTGAACACGGCGATGGATCTGTATCGCCGGGGGATCCTCGACCAGCTTGGGGTCGAGATGATCGGTGCCAAGGCCGATGTCATTGCCAAGGCGGAGGGTCGCGAGTCGTTCAAGGAGGCGATGACCAGAATCGGTCTGGATGTCCCGCGCTCGGCCGTTGTGCACAGCATGGAGGAAGCGCGGCGGGTGATGAACGAGATCGGTCTGCCGATCATCATCCGGCCGAGCTACACCCTGGGGGGCCAGGGGGGAGGCGTCGCCTACAACCGCGACGAGTTCGAGGAGAAGGTCCGCCACGGACTGAAGCTCTCGCCCGTCAACGAGGTTCTGCTCGAGGAATCGATCCTGGGATGGAAAGAGTACGAGATGGAGGTGATGCGCGACGTTGCTGATAACGTCGTGATCATCTGCGCCATCGAGAACTTCGATCCGATGGGGGTCCACACCGGTGATTCCATTACCGTCGCCCCGGCCCAGACCCTGACTGACAAGGAATATCAGTGGATGCGGGATGCGACGATTGCCTGCATCCGCGAGATCGGCGTCGAGACGGGTGGTTCGAACGTGCAGTTCGCGATCAATCCGCGGACGGGGCGGATGACGATCATCGAGATGAACCCGCGTGTGAGCCGATCGTCGGCGCTTGCCTCGAAGGCGACGGGGTTCCCGATTGCGAAAATCGCTGCAAAGCTGGCGGTGGGTTATCGTCTGGACGAAATCCCCAACGACATCACCCGCGAAACGTTTGCGTGCTTCGAACCGACGATCGACTATGTCGTGACCAAGGTTCCGCGGTGGACGTTTGAGAAGTTCCCGGAAGCCGACCCGACGCTGACCGTGCAGATGAAGTCGGTTGGCGAGACGATGGCGATTGGCCGCACGTTCAAGGAGTCGCTGCAAAAGGCGCTGCGAGGGCTGGAGATCGGCAGCTTCGGGCTGGGGGGTGGCAAGAAGGATCTCTGGGGAACGGAAGCACAGCCGGCGATTGAGGAAATCCGCAGCAAGCTGGCGACGCCGAATGCCGAGCGGATCTTCTACCTCCGCTATGCGTTGAAGGCGGGACTGACGGTCGAGGACATCCACAATCTCACGGCGATCGACCCCTGGTTTCTGCGGGCGATTCGCGATCTGGTCGTGCTGGAAGACGAGTTGCGTGAGTACTCACGACTGGCCGATGTCCCGGCCGAAGTGCTCCGCAAGGCGAAGCGGGCCGGTTTTTCCGACCGACAGCTCGCCGGGTGGTGGAGTGCGACGGAGATGGATGTCCGCCAGCATCGCAAGAATCTGGGGATCGTCGCGACCTTCAAGCAGGTGGACACGTGTGCGGCCGAGTTCGAGGCGTACACCCCCTACTACTATTCCACCTACGAAAGTGAAGACGAAACACCGCAGCGCAAATCGCTCAGCGAAGACGAGATTCAACGCAATGACAAGGGGGAGCCGCTGAATATCAGCAGGCTTCCCTCGGTGGCGGGCACGAAGAATCCGCAGCGGCGGATCATGATTCTGGGGGGCGGGCCGAACCGGATCGGCCAGGGAATCGAGTTCGACTACTGCTGCTGTCATGCCTCGTTCGCCATGCAGGAGCTAGGGATCGAGAGCATCATGGTCAACTCGAACCCCGAGACTGTTTCGACCGACTACGACACATCGGATCTGCTGTTCTTCGAGCCGCTGACGACGGAGGACGTCCTTAACATCTGCGATCGGCTGCAACCGGACGGCGTGATCGTGCAGTTCGGCGGACAAACCCCGCTCAATCTGGCGCGCGGGCTGGAGGCGGCCGGTGTCCCGATCATCGGGACGACACCCGACAGCATTGATGCGGCGGAAGACCGCGAACGGTTCCAGGCGATCCTGAACCAGCTCGGTTTGCACCAGCCCCCGAACGGTCTGGCCACTCACAGCGAGGGGGCACGCCGACAGGCTGATCGCATCGGTTACCCGGTGCTGGTCCGCCCGAGCTACGTGCTGGGCGGCCGCGCCATGGAGATATGCTACGACGAGTCCGAACTGA
>CAZUXX010000306.1:0-1376 GCA_964624215.1 uncultured Planctomycetaceae bacterium | reverse complement strand
CGCTATATGAACGAGGCGGTTGAAGCGTCACCCGATCACCCTGTGCTGATCGACAAGTTCCTGAGTGATGCAATTGAGGTCGATGTCGATGCCGTCTCTGATGGCGAGACGACACTCGTCGGCGGTGTGATGGAACACATCGAAGAAGCCGGCGTTCACAGCGGGGATTCCGCCTGTGCCCTGCCCCCTTATACGCTCCCGCCGAGCGTCATCGAGGAGATCAAGGACGCGACGCGCAAGCTGGCCAAGGCCCTGAACGTGCGCGGGCTGATGAATATCCAGTTTGCGGTGAAGAAGGAGGAACGGGCCGGGAACGGGAGCGAGGAGAGTTCGTCCAACGGTGCCTCAGCACAAGACTACACCGTCTACATTCTCGAAGTGAATCCGCGTGCGTCGCGGACCTCGCCATTTGTGTCCAAGGCGACAGGGATCCCGCTGGCGTGGGTGGCTGCGAAGATTGCCGCGGGAGTCTCTCTGAAGGAGCAGGGAATCACTGAAGAGGTGACTCCGGAACATACGTCGGTGAAGGAGAGCGTTTTCCCGTTCCAACGGTTTGCGGGGGTCGACATTATCCTCGGTCCGGAGATGCGCTCGACCGGCGAGGTGATGGGAATTGATGAAGAGTTTGCACCGGCGTTTGCCAAGAGTCAGGTGGCAGCGGGGCTGGAGCTGCCGCGGGAAGGCAACGTGTTCATCAGTATGGCCGGGCCTCACAAGGCGGCGATGATCGAACCGGCGCGGAGGCTGAAGGAACTCGGGTTCCACATTCTCACGACGTCGGGAACCGGCCAGGTCCTTTCGCAAGCGGGGCTGGAGGTCGAAGTCATTCGCAAGGTCCAGGAGGGGCGTCCCAACCTGCTCGATCTGATGACCAACGGCGAAGTGCAGTTCATCTTTAACACGCCCAGCGGCAAGGGAAGCCGCACTGACGAAGGTCGCATCCGGGCGGCTGCGGTGACCTACGGGGTACCGTATGCCACCACCCTGCCCGGCTGCTTTGCGATGGTCCGTGCGATCGAGCATCTCATGGAGCACCCGGTTCCCCAGGTGCGATCGCTCCAGGAGTGGCATGCGGCAGTGGGTGCCGGGAAGTAACGACATATTGACCGGACGCGGAGGCTGTGCGATGACTGCAATTGCCAGGAGACGCCCTGTCGAAGTTTGACGTCTGAAATTTCCCTTGCGCTCCGGGAGTCCACTCATGCTGCTGACCGAATCTGCTCCGGCCCCCAGCGCCGCTGTCGGGGCCTTTCTTGAGCGGGACCACCGATTGCTGATTGACGGTGAGTGGGTGCCGTCCGTCTCGGGGAAAACGTTCGAGGTGATCAACCCTGCGAATGGAGAGGTCCTGACCCAGGTTGCGGAAGGAGACAAGG
>CAZUXX010000305.1:3916-5288 GCA_964624215.1 uncultured Planctomycetaceae bacterium | reverse complement strand
GACGAGGAACCTCCGGAAGGGCTGGAGGAGTCGCTGGATTCGGTCAGCGTTGATCCGGTCGGTTTTACTGTTCAATGAGGTTGTGCACTGCGGCCTGAGTCTGTGAATGCGGACGAGTTGCTGCGGGCTTTGGTGTTCTTCGTCCTATGCTGACTTCTCTCGAACTGTTCGGCTTCAAAAGCTTCGCGGACCGAACGCTGTTCGAGTTCTCGCCGGGGATCACGTGTGTTGTCGGCCCGAACGGGAGCGGCAAGAGTAACGTGGTCGACTCGATCAAATGGCTGCTGGGGGACCAGAGTCCGAAGAGTCTGCGTGGCAAGGAGATGTCGGATGTCATCTTCAACGGGTCCTCCGGGCGGAAGGCGAGCGGGTTCGCTGAAGCGACGCTGACGTTTGACAACCGGAACGGGCTGCTTGCCCTGGATGTCCCGGAGGTGCGGGTCGGGCGGCGGCTGTATACGAGCGGAGACTCGGAATATCTGTTGAACGGTGCGGTCGTCCGACTGAAGGATATCCGCGATCTGTTCATGGGAACGGGAGCCGGGACTGCGGCCTACAGCATCATCGAGCAGGGGCGTGTCGACCAGATTCTGCAGGGGAATTCGACGACGCGGCGGGTGGTGTTCGAAGAGGCGGCCGGGATCAGTCGGTACAAGTCGCGGAAGGTGGACGCCGAGCGGAAGCTCGAAAAGGTGGCGCAGAACCTGTTGCGTCTGACCGACATTGTGGACGAGGTCGAGGTCCAGTTGGGTGCGACGCGGAGCCAGGCCTCGAAGGCGGCCAAGTATCGCGAGCTCTCGTCGGAACTGAAGACGTTGTGGACGGGGCTGGCGGCCGACGACGCCCGTCATCTGAATGCGGAACTGGAGAAGCTGTCGCAGCAGGAGTCGGAGGTTGCGGCGGAACTGGAGCAGGTGACTTCGTCGCTGACGGAGCTGCAGGCGGAGAAGTCGGAACTTGAAGCACGGCTGGGGGGAGTCGATGACGAACTCTCCCGGGAGGAGAAGCGACTGGCGCTCGAGCGCGAGCAAATTGCCGCGCATGAATCGACGATTCGTCACCAGTCGTCGCGGTCGGCAGAGTTCGATGTCGAGATTGCGCGATTGCGACAGGATCGAATCGTGTCGCAGGCGCAGGCGGTTGCTGTCAGGGAGGACCTCTGGAAGACAGAGGAGCAATTGCAGCAGTTCAGCGACCGGCTGGAATTGCGTCGCCGGGAGATCGAGGAGCGGCAGGAGCATGCCTCCCGGTTGCAGGAGGAACTGGACCGGATTGCCGAAGGCACCGGGGCACTGCAGCAGTCGCTGGGCGAGCGGCGGCAGGAACAGGCGGACGCGGAACGTCAACTGGCGCGGCTGCAGTCGCAACTGGA
>CAZUXX010000305.1:0-3906 GCA_964624215.1 uncultured Planctomycetaceae bacterium | reverse complement strand
GCCGCGGAATCGATCGAAGCGAAGCAGTCCGCGTGTCTGGCGGACGAGGCACGGGCAGTTGCGGAACGGGATCGGCGGGAAGAGACGCTACTGGCCTGCGAGGCGGCGCATGCGGATCAGCTGCAGGGCCTGGCGGAGGCGCAGGAGCGCACCAGTGCGATTGCACGCGAGCAGTCGGAACTGGAACAGACGCTGAGCGCGCTGCGTGAGCGGCGGAGCGCGGCGGTTGCCCGGATTCACGTGCTGGAGGATCTGGAGCGGCGTCAGGAAGGGATCAGCGTTGGTGTGCGTGAGATTCTGCGGCGCGCGCACGATACTCCGCATCCACCGTGGAACGAAGTTCTGGGAGCCGTGGGCGATCTGTTGCAGGTGTCGCTCGACAACGCGCCGCTGCTGGAGGTGGCGCTGGGGGCACGTTCGCAACTGGTGGTCGTGCGGCGTCTGGAGCCGATGCTGGAGTGGGTGAATTCGCAGACGACTCCACTGAACGGGCGGGTCGGGTTTGTCCCGTTGAATGATTCATTGCGCGCCTGTGGCGAGCTGGATCTGCACGGGCGGAGCGGGGTCGTGGGCCGCGCTGATGAATTGGCCGAGGAGATTCCCGAAGCGGCGGGGCTGGCGGCTCAACTGCTCAGTGATACGTGGATTGTCGACACTCTGGATACGGCGACGGCGCTGTGGAGGGAGGTACCGACCGGGCGGTTTGTCACCTTGCAGGGCGAACTGATTGAACGGGACGGGACGCTGTACGCGGGGACGATCCCGAATACCACGGCGCTGGTCTCCCGCCGGAGCGAATTGAGGAACCTGCGGCGCGAGGTTCTTCGTATCGACCGGGACCAGGAGACGGCGGCCGAGCGACTGGCGGAGCTGGAAACGGCTGCGGTCGAGGCGGCGCGGGAGCTCGAAGAGCGGGAGTGTGCCGGGAGGGAGGCGATGCAGGAGCTGGCGGCAGCCCGAGGCCGATTGAGTGAGCAGCAGCGGGAAGTCGACCGTGTGGGCCAGCACCTGGCGGAGCTGGAAGCTCAACTGGATCGGGCCCGCGAGGACCGGCTTCAACTGGAGTCGACGATTGCGCAGGTGCGGACGGCGATCGCCGAGCGAGACGAGGCGATGCGGATGCTGCTGCAGGAAATTGACGAGGCGAGTCACCAGGACCGCGAGTTGCGTGACCGTCTGCGGCGTCTGCATGACGAGCTGAACGGATTCCAACTGGAACTGGCGACGCACGAGGAGCGTCTGGCCGGACTGCGACGGAACCTCGAGCGTTTGCAGGCTGACCAGGCTCATCGCGACCGGCAGTCACAGCAGGCGGAGCGGCGGCTGGCGGACGCGCTGTCGGCGCGGCGTCAGACCCGTCTGGCGATCCTGCGGACGCGTGCTGCAATGGATGAGACGTTTCTGAGTGTGGAATCGCTGACATCGACGGTGCGTGGTCTGGCCCGACATCGAGGAGAAGTGAAGCGGCGCTGGACGGAGCTGAACCGCACGGAGGAGGACCTGCACAAGCGACGGCGGCGGCTGCTGGATGTGCGGCACGATGTCGAACTTCGTGTGCGTGAGGCGCAGCGCGAGCTGGATCAGTTGGGTCAGCGGATTGATGAGGAGTATCAGTTGAGGCTGGGGGATCTGGTCGCCTCGGGAGTGTCGGCCTTCCGGATGCTGATTGCCGAACGTTATCCGGAGGAGACGGGGGAGAGTGGAGGGGACGATTCCCGGGAGATCGTGCCGATCGCGAGCCTGTACGAAACGGCGGCGGTGCGGTTTGTCGATGTGCGCGATGAGCTCGAAGGTCGGGTGGAGCGTCTCCGGCGGAAGCTGAAGATGATGGGGGGGGTGAATACGGAGGCGCTGGAGAAACTGGAAGATCTGGAGTCGCGTTACGAACATCTGAGCCAGCAATTGCAGGACCTGCAGGAGGCGAAGACGACGCTGGAGGAGATCATCCGGCGTGTGAACAAGGAGAGCCGGCGAATCTTTCTGGAGACGTTCGAGACGATCCGGACGAATTTTCAGGAGTTGTACCGCAAGCTGTTCGGCGGTGGCGAAGGGGACATTGTGCTGGAGGATCCGGAGGATGTGCTGGAGTGCGGGATCGACATCGTGGCGCGGCCGCCGGGGAAGGAGTTGCGAAGCATTTCGCTGTTGAGCGGTGGTGAAAAGACGATGACGGCAGTGGCGCTGCTGTTTGCGATGTTCAAGGCGAAGCCGAGCCCTTACTGCATTCTGGATGAAGTGGACGCGGCACTGGACGAGGCCAACGTCGACCGATATGTGTCGGTGGTGAAGGAGTTTGCCGAGCGGACGCAGTTTGTGATCATCACGCACCGGAAGCGGACGATGACGGCCGCTGATGTCTTGTATGGCGTGACGATGGAGCAGGCGGGGGTTTCGAAGCGGATGGTTGTGCGGTTCGAGGATGTGAGCGAGGACGGCCAGATCTCCTCGTCGGCGGAGGCTGCGTGAGGCAGCGGTCAGTCGAGAGTTGAGAAGTGGCGCACGCTGCGGCAGGCGATCCTGCGTGCGAATGCTGTCGCCCTGGTGCTGCGGCCCGGTTCGGTTGCTGGGGGTCGGAAGCGGCTGATTGATGGCGGCCAGCGTCGTTTCGCGGCCAGTCAGGGGGACGCGGCGGCCGTCAGCGGAGCGATTCTCCCGATTTGCCGGGGAAGCCGGTCGTTGAGCGACACGAACGGTGCCCCGGCACACTGCCAGTTTGGCATCTTGGAATTTTCTGAGCGGCCACGGGCACAAAACTGCCCATTTGGCACCGTGCTTTTGGTGTTGTCGGCGCTCTGGGTCTTCGGATTGGGGCGATTTTGCGGACAGATTGTAATCAGTACCGCGGCTGAGCGACCGACCGGGCCCGGCAACATTTCACTCAACACGTTTCGAAACCACAACTTACGTAAGACACAGACACACGTGAAGACGGTAGTGGAACGTAAGCTGCTCTGATCAGAGGCGGAACATGTTTGGGGAGGGGGCGCAGCTGAACTTGAGAAAAATTCGTTTGCGCGCGAACTTTTTTCGCGATCTTTCGTCTAAGTTTGCGTATTGGACTGATGGGAGAAAGTCAAACTGCGAGCGGGCAGCGAGACATCCGCGTGGGAGTTCGAGTGCAATCGCGACTCCCCGAAAGGAGGGATAAAGATGACCAGCAACAAGAAATATCTGCACCCCGCGTTGAAGCGGTTCGCAGAGCAGCAGATGCGTTACGCACCGGCTGATCTCCGTATCCAGCAGATGGATTTTGCGGAGCGGCTGATTCACGAGCTGGAGCCGGACGCACTTTACAAGTATGCGGATCTGTGTGAGCGGATCACGGACTACCGTCCGGAGATGTACCCGGATTTGACGATTGAGGGATCGGTTGCTGCGCACGATCTGCGGCAGTTCATTGAGGACGTGTCGACCACGGTCGATGTTCCTGTCGAGCAGGCACCGGAGAAGGTGTACACGGTGGACGAGCTGAGTGAGCGGTTCAACGTGTCGACGAAGACGGTGGACCGGTGGCGGAAGCGTGGCCTGGTGGCGCGACGGTTCCGGTTCGGGAATCGCACGCGGGTGGGCTTTTTGAGTTCGTCGGTGGACCGGTTCGTTGATCGTCAGGGAGACGAGATTCTGCGGGGTTCGCGGTTCAGCCAGCTGACGGACGCGGAGCGTGAGGAGATCATTCTGAAGGCGCGCCGTCTGGCCGTGCATGGGGCGACGCTGAAGGACATGACGCGGAAGCTGTCGGAGTCGTACGGTCGCTCTCCGGAGACGATTCGGACGACGATTCGTCAGCATGATGCGGAGTTTCCGCAGGCGGCGGTGTTTCCGAACGCGACGGCTCCGTTGCCGCGGCGTCAGCGTGAGGAGATCGTGCGGCGGTCCCAGCGAGGTGCAACAGCCGACGAGCTGGCG
>CAZUXX010000304.1:0-5306 GCA_964624215.1 uncultured Planctomycetaceae bacterium | reverse complement strand
GAACGCCGCTCGCACCGGGAGCCTGTTTGGAATCGTCGATCTCGACCAGAGCCGCCCGGACAACCAGTTCGTATCAATCCGGGTCCGTGTGGAAGGAAATCGCGTCCGCATCTTCGTAGAGGATGAAGTGGTCGTCGATCACACCGGGCCCGACGGCGTCGCGCAATCTGTCGACACCGGGCGCAGTATCGGTCGTGGCACGTTTGCCTTGCAGGCACACGATCATCAAAGCACGGTCTTCTATCGCAATATCCGGGTCCGCCCCGGGCCGCGACCAGCTGATGCGGCACGCTGAGGAGCATCCGGCCGATGTGGCTTGCTGCCGAGTTGATGTTGGTCCTGCTGCTCCTGCTGATCGGAATCCGCCTCTCGGCATTCTTCAGCGGGACAGAGACCGGCTTCTACCGACTGAGTCTGCCGCGACTGGGGATCGATGCCCAGGCTGGCGATCGAGGCTCCCAACGACTGCTGTGGTTCGCCCGGCATCCGAGCTTCTTTGTGGCGACCACGCTCGTGGGCAACAACATCGCAAACTACATCACGACGGTTGCGATCAGCTGGATCGTGGTGCTCGTTGCCGGACGCGGGAGTGAATCGGCCGAGGTCATCGCCACGCTCCTGTTCTCGCCCATTCTGTTCCTGTTTGGAGAACTGCTTCCCAAGAACGTCTACTACCGGGCGCCGATGAGCCGGATGAGGCGCCAGATCCGCTGGTTCGACCTGTTCTACAAACTGGCCTTACCAATCTCGTTTCCGCTGGTCTTGCTCACGCGGCTTGTCGAGCGCATCTCGCGACAGCCTCAGCAGGCCCAGGAGATGCTCCCCGGGCGCGGCCGCTTCATGCAGATGATCGGTCACGGTCACACCGAGGGGATCCTCACAACGGCCCAGAGCACAATGGCGACCGGCATTCTGCAGGTCGCCTACCAGGGCATTCAGCAGTCGATGACCCCCGCCTCCCGCGTCTTCGGGACAGAAGACAGCGCCGACCGCGAGGAGATCCTGTCGGTCGCCAAACGCTATGGGCTCACCTCCGTGCCGCTCTATCAGGGGGAATCGTCGAAAGGACCCAGGTGGACGGCCTACGTCCGCGTCTGTGAGCTGGTGACAACAAGCAAGCCTCCCCAGGCGGTGCGGCATCCGATGCCTCAAATCTCCTTTCGTGCCACGCGGCTGGAAGCGATCGCTGCTCTGCACGATGCAGACGCCCTCCTCGGCTGTGTCGTTGATTCAGAGGGCGACGTCCTCGGGATTGTCAGCGAGAACGGACTGGTCGACATCCTGTTTCGTCCGACCCGCCAGAGGTAGGCCTCCACCTCGGGAATCCTTCCGGCAACCGCTCCGGCGTTGGTAGGCTTTCCGGTATCTGTCGCGGGACGACCGACACGTCCCGCGATTCGCAGCCGAATGACCTCGACCAGTCCCCGTCCGCGAGTTGCACCATGGCTGTGTTATCGCTCCGTCAGGTTCCTGTGGTCCTGCTCTTGGGATCGGTCCTGTGTGCTGCCGAGCCCCCAAGGTCGGACGTTGTCTCGACGCTCGACAGAGCCTGTCGCTTCTACCACGACCACTGTGCCCGTCACGGTGGCTATGTGTGGAGGTACAGCCGCGACCTGACGTTGACCGAGGGCGAAGCCGAGACCGACAAGCACACCATCTGGGTTCAGCCCCCCGGGACCCCGTCGATCGGACTGGCGTTCGTCGCTGCCTACGACGCGACCGGGAACCACGAGTACCTCGACTGGGCACGTGAAGCGGCACTGGCTCTGGTTGCCGGTCAGATGAAGACCGGGGGCTGGGACTATTCGATCCGTTTTGCACCACAGGAGCGTGTCCGGTACGGCTACCGCGATAACCCCCAGGTCTCGCCGCGCCCGAAACGCAAGAACGCGACCTGCCGGACCATCCTCGACGACGACACGACGCCGGCAGCTTTGCGTCTGCTGATGGAAGTCGATCTGCGACTCGGTTTTTCAGACCAGCAGATTCACGAAGCCGTCGAGTTCGGCCTGAAGTCGATCGCCACCATGCAGTACCCCAACGGTGGCTGGGCACACAACTGGGATCAGCCGGTCGCTCCCCGCTCGGCTCGCGAATTTCCTGTGCGCAAAGCGTCGTTCCCCCCAGAGTGGTCCCGCACCTGGCTCAACGACTGGCCCGGCAAGTATTACACGAATGACAACATCGCCGGGAACCAGATCACGGCGTACCTCAGGGCGTGGGAGATCTACGACAATCCCGCCTGGCTCGAAGTTGCCCGAAGAACAGGCGAGTTTCTCCTCCGGGCACAGCTCCCCGATCCTCAGCCCGCCTGGGCGCAGCAGTACGATGTCGAGATGCATCCCTGCTGGGACCGCAAGTTTGAACCCCCCGCAATCAGCAGTCATGAATCCGAAGAGGTCGTCGCTGCGCTCTTGCTTCTCTACGAGAAGACCGGCGAACAGCGCTGGCTGGAGGCGGCAGGACGGGCCCTGCCCTACCTGCAGAAATCCCGCCGGCCGGATGGTCGCATCAACCGCTTCTACGAATTGCAGACGAATCGCCCGCTCTTCTTCGACCGGGAGTACAATCTCACTGACGACGAGCGCGACATGCCGACGCACTACGGCTTTGTCATGGATTCCGATCTCGACGACATCCAGCGGCGCTACGACAGGCTGGCAGCCGACGGACCAGGCGCTCTTGCCGGCGA
Source organism: uncultured Planctomycetaceae bacterium (assembly GCA_964624215.1). Classification (GTDB taxonomy): domain Bacteria; phylum Planctomycetota; class Planctomycetia; order Planctomycetales; family Planctomycetaceae; genus CAZUXX01. The sequence goes on along the minus strand of CAZUXX010000304.1, from coordinate 2,614 downwards.
CGAGCCGGCTCCGGCCGACTCGGAAATCTCGAGGTTGATGACCGCACTCGACTCCCGCGGAGGCTGGCTCGACGCGCGCAGCATGCGTGGCTACAGCAAGGCATCACCGGAGGGGGTCTACCAGTCGGAGACCTTCATTGCCAACGTCGCGACCCTGTGCCAGTGGCTCCGGGCACATCCCCCATGAGTCCACCGGATTGACCCGTAACGGCGGTTGCTGCGCAGCGACATGGCAAACAGAGCAGGCAACGACACGCTACCGGGCCGAAGCCTCGTTCCAGCCGGCGACGTATTCGTCGCTGAAGAGCATCTGCAGCTGCTCCGCACGGTTCCCCGACTCATCACTCAAAATTCGCAGGGCCGATTGCAACTGCTCCCAGCGGTCATCATTCAGCGCCGCCTCGGGCTCGTCGCCCCGTTCGATGCGATCAAGCGCCGCTCCCACGTCGAGCAGTCTCGAGCGGATTTCAAGGTAGTGCCGTTCCAGAATTTCACGTGCATTCATCGCTGATTTCCTCCAGAACTGCCGCCGGAGCCGCTCAGTCGAAACGCCGGTTGCAGCGGAACTCTCTCTGACGATCGTGTTCACCCCCGGACGAACGTGCAAGCCTGTTGACGGCGGGATGTTTCGAATGTCGTTCACATCCCCACCATCCCGGCGACGTTGCACGAGCGGCACGAGCGGTTCTGTCGCCTCTTCGACTGCGATGGGGCAGCGACATCGCCGACACGGGCCCGCATCCTCCGCATTCCCTGCACCTCCGGCAAGAGGAGACAGGAGGGGCCGCTCCTACCGGGCCATCCGGGCATTGGCAAGGTTCAGTCGTGGGGGATTCGGCGATTTCGAAACTGTGCAAAACGGTTCAGCTTGACCCGCTGCCCCGGACGATGCAGGACCGATATACTTCCGGTGAACCTGGGCTCCCTGAAAGATCCCCCCGAATCACGGGGTGAGTCATATGCAATTGAAATTCACACGTCCTGATGCCTCGCAGCTGGCGATTCGGCTCTACGATCGCTCGCTGCACCCCGAACTGTTCAATACCGTTGCCGAGGCTCGCCTGCGATGCGACCGCTTCGAAGCCCGGCTGCGGATCTGCGATGGCGGTCACGTCATCGAGTTTCATCACAACGACGACGTCTTCACCGATGTTGTCGGATCGGCGGATCAGGAGCTTCCCGAACGGGGACGCTGCTTCGGCTATCACCTTCGCGGATCGCGGGATGCGGCCCATACGCTCTCCCGCGGACTCAAGTACTACTGCAGTGCCCAGGTCGAGGTGCTCGACGCCGAAGTCTTCAGCGAGATCGACGCCGAACTCGCCAACGACGCCCGCACGGCGTTTCTCTCGTATCGCTTCCCCGCTGCTCACCGGTTCTCGCAGCCTCCCCTGGGACTGCTCCAGGCGGAACTCACCGCGGAGAGCCTCGTCGTGCACGCGTTCCACACCTTCCCGGATGACCTGTCGGTACTCCGGACGCAGTCGCTGCTCGAATTGTGAGAGCCATCAGCTCCCGAGCAAAACAGCGGTGCAAAGCACGAAAATCGCTGCCGTAACGATCGCCACTCGCATCGAACCCGCACCCGGTCGCAGCAGGCCGAATCGCTCTCCCAGCCGGTGCCACTGGGCAAGTCCTCCGGTCACCGACACGAGACCGGCTATCGCCTGCCAGTAGGGAGAGATTCCCAGTCTCGCCAGTTCCAGTGTGTCCCCCGCGGGAAGCACAGGTGCGGCGGCGAAGTACGCGCCATTGGCCACCAGACAGAATCCGGCGAAGAAGCACAGAATCGCACGACTGTCTGAACGCCGCCACCGCGCCCACAGCCACAGCCCCAGCGGGAGCAGAATCCCCACCGCAGGACCGGCGAGGACAACCGGCAACGGGTGTGGATTCGGCTGGACATCGGTGCGGGCGATCGTCATCGGATGCAGGACGACCTGCCGTACGGTCCCGCCTGTTGCCCACGCAGCGAGCACATGTCCCGCTTCGTGACAGGCCTGCATGCCATACCACGACAGCCCCGCGACCGAGACCGCGAACAGACCTCGTGCCAGCGTCGTTCGTCCTGAAGTCAGGTCCGCTCGCGTAACCTGATCCGGCCCGTCATCCGATCCTGTCATGTTGCCCAATTGCAACGCTCCCTTACGACCGCTGGTCAGGCTGGCCTGACTCTTCGGATTTTTGCGTCCAGACGCACCCGGTTCCGGGACTTGCCAGTCGCGCAGCTAGACTCGGGTAGAGGACTCACCGATGTCCCAGGAATCTCCGGGATTCGTCCCGCCGGATTTCAATCTCCGTGTGACTGAAGACCGTACAGACCCATGACCGTACAGCTTCTCACTCCGCTTTCGGCAACACATTCATCCAGTAAGTCGACCGAGGCAGACGTTCCCGATGCCTCTCGCGCGGATGACGAGGTCGCGATCCCTCCGGTTCCCTGGCTGATTCCCCTGAAGCTGACAAAACCGCGGGTCAACGTGCACTGTCTGCCGCCGGTCACCCGCAGGGCCAAGCGACTGATCGACCTCGTCCTGTCGATCATCATGCTGATCGGGCTGAGCCCCCTTCTGCTGGTGACTGCGATTGCGGTCAAACTGACCTCGCCGGGACC
>CAZUXX010000303.1:0-5312 GCA_964624215.1 uncultured Planctomycetaceae bacterium | reverse complement strand
TTCAACGGCATCGAGCAGCCCCTCAACGAAGTCCGGGTCTCCGTGATGGACCGCTCCTTCCTCTTCGGAGACGCCGTCTACGAAGTCCTCCGCCTCTATGGTGGGCGGCCCTTCCTCAGGCAGGAGCACTTCACCCGGCTCAGACGCAGCCTCGCCGAACTCAGAATCGAGACAGACCTCGACCGCCTCGAAGCACGAATGGATCAGACCATCGCCGCCAGCAACGTCACCGATGGAGTCGTCTACATTCACGTCTCGCGCGGAGAAGCACCGCAGCGCTCCCACGCACCACCGGTCCCTCCCCCGCAGCCAAACGAACTGATCTTTGTCCGCCCACTCCCCAGACGCTCGCAAGAGCAGACCCGCCGCGGCGTCCATGCCATCACGTTCCCCGACGTTCGCTGGAAACGCTGCGATATCAAATCGGTCAACCTGCTCGGGAACGTTCTTGCCGCTCAGGCCGCCGCCGACGCGCAGTGCGACGAAGCCATTCTCGTCACACCCGAAGGCACAATCTCCGAAGGATCACACACCAGCGTCTTCGGCGTGCGTGACGGAGCCATCCTCACAGCACCACTCGAGGCCAACGTCCTGCCCGGCATCACGCGAAACCTCGTCGTACAACTGGCCCAGGCCGCCAGCATCCCGCTCCGGGAAGAGACCCTCTCCGTCGATGCCCTCACGAGCATTGATGAGCTCTTCCTCACCGGCACCACGATGGATGTCTGCCCCGTCCTGGTGGTCGATGGCAAGCCGATCGGAACCGGCCACCCCGGATCGATCACACTCAGACTCGCCAGTCAGTACCAGGACCGCATCGAGGCCCACCTGACCAGCTCACCATAAAACGAAAACTGCCGGGAACCGGGACAGGGGCCTGCACAAACGCTTCCCTGTCACGAGTCCCCGGCAAGTGGAAATTCGCAGGCACCCGGCCTGCGCTTTCGACCACTGCGGGATTATGTCAGTCGTCGTGGCGAACTCATCTTTCGCACAATCAGGACCACGACAATCGCCCCGATCAGCGACCCCAGCACACCGGCAGGCGAAAAGTTCTCCAGTCCTTCTCCGGTGAGCAGCGACGCCACAAACCCTCCCAGAAACGACCCGACGACCCCCACCGCAATCGTCCCCAACCAGCCCATCGGATCTCGTCCCGGCACCAGCAGTCGGGCCAGCGCGCCAATAATCAGTCCAAACAGCAACCATCCCAGCAGGTTCATAATCATCGCAGTCGCTCCTGTGTCTTGTACACCGGCGTCCCCGACCAACGGGGCCCACCGAATTCGTGTCCGGCACAGAGCAAAGCACGTGACGTGCCAAATCCTTCCGATGCACCGCCGCCGCGGCTCCGCGTCTCGCAAAGCACGGGATTTCCAGTCAAAACTGGCCACCCGGCCCGCTCGGCAATCTCAACGCATCACCGCATTCAACCGATCGCGGGCGGACAAGGCGACTCCTCGCCTCATCACGAGCGACCATACGCCAGCCGGCTGATTCGCCAACGACCACTGTGGCGGAACGTCGCTCGCGGCCGCATGCTCGTTCACACGCGAAAATCACCTGGCGATCTCTTCGCCAGTCCGCCGCTCGGTTCTATCGAAAGACGGTCCCGTCCTGCGAACACGCACCCGTCACTTACGGTTCGGTAATCGTGACCGACTCGGTGATGATCGTCACATCGCCGCCGTTGTTCACCGACGTATCGACATTGTCCGCAAACTTGTCGCTGATCGTACTCGTGATCGTCAGCACGCCGAGATCCACCGTCAGAGGCGAAGGCGTGTTCTGAACCATCACCGACGGCAACGTCGACACATTGATGTTCGCTGTTCCGAACTCGACCCGGCCTGAAACCCCGTCCAGGAAAACTCCGTTCGTCGGACTCGATGTCGACTGCACCGCCCCCAGCACAATGTTGGCGGTGGTATCGGTCAGGCTCATCGCCGGACCCGTCCCCGTAATCACCGTCCCGCCGGCAATGTCCAGTTCGAACACCGTTCCACCCCCCGACGTGTCAACCAGAAGGCCCGTACCTCCCGTGTTGAACAGGTTGAGTGCGTCGATCGACAGGCTTCCTGTCGTGTCGATCAGCGACAGACCGTCACCCGTCACAGCATTCGATCCTTGCGCCGAACTGATCGTCAGCGTCCCGGCATTCAGCCGCTGCACTCCCGCTGCCGTCAGGTCACTGTCAAACGTCACCGTCTGGAACAGGGCTCCACCCGTTCCCGCGGTCGACACCTGGTTGTTCCGGAACGATGTCACCACCAGCGTCCCTGCCCCCGCCGATCCGTCGAGCAGGAACCCCGTTCCCGAACCGGAAGACACCATCATATCGTCCACCGACAGCACCAGATCCCCGGTCGAACCTGCGCCCAGCACAGCACTGAAGGCTGTCCCGTCCGTTTCGATGTCAGTCGATCCCTGCAGGATCAGGTCCAGTTGACCACCCCCGTTGACCTGCACATCGATCCCGATGCCGTCAGCCTCCGCAGTGAAATCACTGATCGTCACCGTCCGGTCTGTCCCCGCCGTGACAATCTCGATGGCATCATCCATCGCCCGGGTCACCGTGATCTCCGTCAATTCAGCCGACGAGTCGTCCAGCAGAATCCCTCGCCCCGATCGGGCATCGACGAGCAGCCGCTCCAGCGTGGCCGACGACACGCCCGTCAGGGTGATGGCGTCACCCGCATTGGTGTCAACGACGCTGTTCTCGAACCGGAAACCGCTCACCCCGTTTGCGGTCACCTGCCCGTCGATCTCGAAGCCCGAGAGTTGCGAGTCATCCGCGAACGTGATGTTGCCGGTGATCGTGGGCAGATCGCTCAGATCGGTGCTCGCCCCCGAGAACGGCAGCCGCGCCCGACCCGTCGATGTCTGCACATGCTGGATCGGCCCGTTCGAAAACACGCGTGCCCCCGGAATCAGCGTCACATCCTCCGTGAAATCCCCGCCCTGCGGCGTGTAGATCACGCTCGTCGCCGCCGCAGCATCCGCCAGCGCTGCACTTAGACTCCCATAGGGGTTCTCAAACGTCCCGTCTCCTGCCCCCGCCTGGACAACATGCAGAAAGGTCAGCGGCGCTCCGGTCGCATCCCGCGCCACCCGCGGCTGGCTCGTCAGCACGATGTTCTGCAGACGTTGCACCGGCTCCGAAAGTCGATGTGAGATGTCCCGCCAGTGTGATGACCCCGGACGACGGAAAAACCGGTGGTCCATCGACCGCTCTGCCGGCGGGGTCGGAGGAAGAAAGCGGTGACGGTACCGCACAGCCACCCCCACCGTCATTGTCTCCCCGAACAGATCGTCGTCCTGGAACTTCGCCTCCACGGTCATCCAGTCGTCCCACGTTACCTGCACGCGACCCTTCCATCCCGTCGCGTTCTTGTTGCCGCGGCCGTCAAAGTGATATCCGCCGAACGCGACACTGCCGTGGACTCCCAGCAACTGCGGAGTGTTCACGCCCACTTCGTAATCCACACCCGGCATCGTCACCAGGTCGCGATTGATGATCAGCTGATTCCCCACGAACCGGTTCGCCACGCGTGCCCGGTCCGGCCCGACATCCGGGATGTATACATTGCCCCGAAAGTCCAGTAGCGGCCCCAGCGACTCCACACCGATCCCCGCCTGCTTGAAGTTCTCCAGATCAGTCCCGCGACGATCGAAATACGCATTCACTCCGAAAATGCGATTCCACTCCGTCACATAGATCCGGTGACCGGCACCGAGATTCAACCCCAGGTCTCCAGAGTCGTTGATGATCCCCCGGGCATCGATGAACGTCATCTCCCACTCCTGGTCCGAACGCAGCGGCGTAAAGAATTCCAGAGTGGTAAACCCGTCGTCGAAACCCGGACCGTCTCCCGATTCGTGAGCGATCCCGAAACGCTGCACCCACGGCGTTAGATCATCAAACGCCCAGATCGTCGGGCCGTCCCATTCCCCCCACAGCGGCTCCGCCGCTGGAAGCCCCGCCGCCGTTGTCCCCTCGGCGGAGTACCACGCCCCTCGCCCAGACCCCGTCCGCTCCTGGGCAACCGCCGGAGTCGTTGCCACCCGGGCCACGCTCATCACTGCCATCAGCAGCAACCACAGGCCAGGGCATGCCGACACGGGCAGACGGCGTCGGCGGGGACTCATAGTGGCGGACATCCCGATCTGCGCGTGGGGCTCTCCGTTCACCGGTCCGATCCGCAGCCAGCCGGAACGAACCGTCAGCAACGATCAGAACCGCCAGCCGCAGCACACCTCCCGGTGCGCACGGTCTGATCACACCAGAAGTATCGGTTGTTCCGATTCCGCAGTTGAGGAAAACCCGGCAAGCACCCCCGTCACACCGCCCGCTTCACTCTCCCTGACCGCTCTCAGGTGCACTCCCCGGTTGGCTCTCCTCCAGCGGCGGAAGAATCAGAATGTCCCCGTAAGGCTCCTTTTGCTCTGCACGGAAGCGGTGATGCCGCAACAGCTCCAGCACCGCCAGAAACAGCCCGACAATGCGGCTGCGCAGCCGCTCCTGATCAAACAGCGAACTGAACAGGACCGGCCCTTCGCTTCGCACCTTCGCCCCGATTTGGTCGACGTACACCGCCACCGGCGTATCGTCGTACTTGATCGACGTCTCCTCTTCGACCTGCTGAGACCGCAGCACTCGGCCCAGGGCACTCACCAGGTCCCACAGCTCGACCTCCTTGATCCGGTCCGCCGCCGGATCCTTCTCCGAGCGTGGACGCTCGTCCGAAAGCCGCGGATACCGCTCCTGCCACTCCGCCGAACGCTCCTCCAGCATCAAAGCTGCATCCTTGAACTGCTTGTACTCCAGCAGCCGCTGGATCAGCTCACTCCGCGGATCCTCCTCGATCGGCTCCTCCGTCGCCTCCGTCTCTTCCGGTCGGGGCAGCACCATCCGGCTCTTGACCTCCACCAGCGTGCTCGCCATCACCACGAAGTCACCGACGGCATCCAGATCGACCAGCTCGATGACCCGCAGCATCTCCTCGAACTGGGCGGCAATCCGCGACACCGGCAGGTCGATCACGTCAACTTCGTTGCGGCGCACCAGATACAACAGCAGATCCAGCGGACCGCTGAACAGCTCCAGCTCGACGCGATATGGACCAGACTCCATCCCTGAATTCCCCACCCCATCGAGGACTGCCGCGGAGATCTCCCCGCCACTCAACCGGCCGAGTATAGCAGAGAAACCGCCCCTCCCGGCGGGGCGCCATCTCCACCATGTTGAAGAAAATCACCCTCGCTACCAACAAAAACGGCAATCCGCTCGACCCTGACTGACACAACCCGCG
>CAZUXX010000302.1:2693-5317 GCA_964624215.1 uncultured Planctomycetaceae bacterium | reverse complement strand
GAGCGAAACCGCGCCAGAAGGACTTCTTCGCGACGGTCAACCAGCAGAATGGTCGGAACCGCGGCGAACTGGGTGGCGTACAGATCGCGGTTTCCCAGCTCCTCACTCACATAGGACGCAGTGCGTGGGAACGGAAACTCGATCGCTTCGAGTTCGTTCGGCTTCAGCGTGGGCTGCTCTCCCAGATGCCAGTCTCCCCGGGTGAGGGACAGGAGACTCAAGCCCCCGGCCAGAATGAGATAGCCCGATGCAAGCAGAGCGTTGCGGCGGTGTCCGCTCTCCGCTGCACCTTCTGCATCCGGCCCCGGCCCCCCGGCCGACAGCAGCCACAACGCTGCCGGAGCAATGTGTGTCAGGATCCGGCTCAGGGAAGTCGACAGGTGCCAGTACGGATGGTACGGCGTGATCAGGTACACAAGGTAATACCCGGCCAAATGCAGTCCCACCGCGATCACGAGGGGTGAGAAATGCTGTGACCTGCGGAATCGAAGGACCAGCAGAACAGGGACCAGCCACAGAGCGATGCCCCAGTCGCGCCAGTTCCAAAGGAGAGCGGCCGACTGCTGCAGGATCAGTCGGTGATAAACCGCCTCAAACAGCTGGTCGGCACGAAGCGCGAGAGAGACCGGTCGAACCACTGTTCCCGGCTGGATGATCTCGCTGATCTCGAACACACGAGTGGGATCAGACAGATCACTGGGTGGCGCCAGTGTCATCTTGAACGCGATCACGATTGCGACCGGCAAAGCGGCCCCGGCAAGAAAGAAGCGGCAGGGACTCCGGTTCCATCGTCGAGAGACGAGCGGTGCAAACGTCAGCGCAGCGATGCAGACGGCGATCCACAACAGCCCTTCGTTCTTGATCAGTGCGCTCCAGCCCGCAAGAAATCCCGATGCCACAAGGGCAAGGCGATGACTCGCAAGTCGGCCGCACTCAAACCAGACAACACTGGAAAGAATCGCGTACGTCAGTACGAAATCGGAGGTTCGGCTGGCGGCGAGCTTCCACACCAGCGGGATCCCCAGCACAACGGCGATCGGAACCGTCAGCCGCGTCTGCCCCTGCAGCAGCCGCTGTCCTCCGAGAGCAGCCAGTGCCATCGCTGGCCAGCAGGGAAGGACCAGCCAGTTGATGGCCCCCGGTGCTTCCTCCCCGGTCACGCCCCACAGTCCCGAGAGGGCCCACCCTAAGAGGGGCGGATAGTCGGGATGCAACAGAGCCAGATCATTCGAAAAGGTGTTGGCCCACATCTCGCCGCCGCGGTGGAAGAACCGCGCCCGCAGCACCCACGTGAACATGGAGTCCCAGCTGGCCCACGGTTCGAGTTCAACAGCACGCCAGGCGACAGGGATCGACAGAAGACTCGCGAGCACCAGGCCCGCGAGCGAGATGCGGTTCCACGAGGATTCCGGAAGAGCCGGGGTCGCGCGGCGGCGGCACGCGAGGACCGTACAGGCAATCAGGAGGGCAGCCAGCGTGACGCCGGGAGGCAAGCTCGCAAACGTCTCCAGCGCTCCGGCCACTCCACAGACGGTGATCCAGACGACCGGGAGACCGCTCCAGTGCAGCAGCCGCCAGCGACCGGATCGCTGCCAAACGGCCAGCCCCGCCAGAAGGTAAAACAGCAATGTGAATGCAGCCGGAACCGCGACAGCCGGCACGCTGTGCCTCCTACTCTGGTCGCCAGGGCATCTCGCGATTGTCTGGCTTGGGCTGGAGGAATTCGGCTCCGACGGTCTTGTACCACGCATGCAGGCGCCTGCGCAGCTGACTGACCCGTTCGGGATTCTCCGCCGCCAGATCGTGCTGCTCGCCCGGATCCTCCGCCAGATTGTACAGATGCACGCGGCCGTCCTCGTACCTTTCGATCAGTTTCCAGTCCCCGTGACGAACGGCTCCGCCCGGGAAGCCCCCCTGATTGCTGTAGTGGGGATAGTGCCAGTACAAATCACGATCGGGGAGTTCACCCGTTCCGTCGAGCAGGGGCTTCAGGCTGAGTCCATCCAGGTGCTGCTGCGGTCGTGCGGGAAGTCCCGCGACATCCAGCAGGGTTGGATAGAAATCGGTGCTGATCACCGGTACGTCGCAGACGCTGCCGGCCGGTGTGTGCCCGGGCCAGCGAATCAGAAACGGTTCGCGAATCCCCCCCCTCGTACACCCATCCCTTCCCTCCACGGAACGGCAGGTTCGATGTCGGAGAGCCTTCCGACGTCGACAGGCCTCCGTTGTCGGAGGTAAAGCACACGACGGTGTTCTCCGTCAGGCCGAGCTCGTCCAGCCCCCGCAGGACCTTCCCCACCGCCTGGTCCAGGGCTTCAACCATCGCGGCGTAGACAGCATGGTTCTGGACCTGTCGGACCTTGCGCTCCCCGGCGTTTGGCAGGACCTGCTCTTCATCACCAAATCGTGTCTCGATGCCTCGCGCCTTGTGCTTGTATTTCTCCACAAGGTCCGGGCGTCCCATCAGGGGAGTGTGGACCGAATAGAAGGAGAGATAGACGAGGAACGGCCGGTCGCGGTGTTGCGTCATGAAGTCGACCGCTTCGCTGGCAAGCCTGTCAGGCAGATGTTCGCCGTCGGGGCCATCGTCGGCTGAGACGACCGCGAGCAGCCGCTTGCCCGCG
>CAZUXX010000302.1:2161-2683 GCA_964624215.1 uncultured Planctomycetaceae bacterium | reverse complement strand
CCATCGTCGAGTCGCGGGTTGCCATAGGGAGAGAAGTATTTCTTGCCTCCGTAGGGACCACCGCGATCGATCCCCCCGCGATTGATGTCGAAGACCTGCTTCTCGGGCCAGTACTCTTCTCCGGGGCCGAGATGCCACTTTCCAGCAAAAAACGTGCCGTACCCGTGTTCCTTCAAGGATTCGGCCAGTGTCACCTCTTCGAGAGGCATTTCATCGTTCAAAGGTGCGGGATTGAACCGGCCGGCACGCCTGCCTGAGAAGAAGTTGGTGGCATTGTGACACGTGGGATACTTTCCGGTCAGGATGCTGAACCGCGTCGGGCTGCAGACCGGATTCGCCGCGTACCCGTTGGTGAACCGCATCCCCGAAGCCGCCAGTGAATCAATATTCGGGGTTTCGTAAAAGCAGTTCGGGTTATTAGCCCCGATGTCCATGTAGCCCAGATCGTCGACCAGGAAGAACACGATATTGGGCCGCTCGGCAGCGACGGCCGGCGGTACTCCCCACAACAGGGACAGCAGC
>CAZUXX010000302.1:0-2151 GCA_964624215.1 uncultured Planctomycetaceae bacterium | reverse complement strand
GCAGGACAATCAAGGATCGCAACATGATCGTCTGAATGACCGGTGAGTTTTCATGGTATCCCGAACCCGACCCGGAGCGTGATCCCGGCCAGACGACATCGGGGAAGTGTTGACTTATATCGAGCCGGAAAACGACGGTACAGCACGCACAGGATCTGCAGTCAGCGGGTCTGTCCATTTCAGAATGATCTGCGACGTTCCACACGTCTGCGTTCCAGCGGTGCTCTCACGATACCGCTGGCCACCGACAGACCTGCTCGCTCCGCATTGACCATCGGATTCCGACTCACCACGATGGCTCCACATTCCCTGTTCAGCATGGTGCCTGCGATGTCACACTTCCCGCTCTCTCCGCTCCTGCTTGTTCTTGCTTTCCTGTGCGCGACAACTCAGGCGCCGGCCGCCCGGCAAGGGCCGCCGAACATCGTGTTCATCATCGCCGACGATCTTGGCTACGCCGAACTCGGGTGCTACGGACAAACGAAGATTCGCACTCCGAATCTCGACCGCATGGCTGCCGAAGGAATGCGTTTCACGCAGCACTATTGCGGAAATCCGGTATGCGCGACCTCACGCTGTGTGCTGATGACGGGCATGCACAGCGGGCACGCCTTCGTCCGCAGTAACCGCGAGATGAAGAATCTCATCACCCAATCGAAAGAGATCCCCACGATCTTCGGCGGGCAGCAACCCATCCCGGCCGAGCAGATCACCATCGCTGAACTGCTCAAACAGCACGGCTACGCGACCGGCGCCTTCGGCAAATGGGGGCTGGGAGGCACCGGCACCAGCGGCGATCCGCTCAAGCAGGGCTTCGACCGCTTCTACGGATACAACTGCCAGAGGCATGCCCACAACTACTATCCGTATTATCTCGTTGATAATGACCGGCCCGTCAGGCTCGAGGGAAACAATCGCGGTCCGACCGGGGCCCAATACGCTCCCGACCTCTACGCCGAGGAAGCGCTCAGATTCATCCGGGCGCACAAGGATCAGCCCTTCTTTGTGTACTTCCCGACGATTGTCCCGCACCTGGCATTGCAGGTCCCCGAGGATTCTCTCAACGAGTACAAGGGCAAATGGGAGGATCCACCCTATGAGGGAGGAAAGGGATATCTCCCGCATCCACATCCCCGGGCTGCCTACGCGGCCATGGTCACCCGGATGGACCGCGACGTCGGACGCATGATGCAGCTCATTGAGGATCTGGGACTCGACGACAACACGATCTTTATCTTCACGTCGGATAATGGACCGACGTACGACCGGCTGGGAGGATCGGACTCCGACTTCTTTGAATCGGCCGGACCGATGCGCGGACTGAAAGGATCCGTGTACGAAGGGGGGATCCGCGTTCCCGCGATCGTTCGCTGGCCGGGCAGGATTGAAGCCGTATCGGTCTCGGAGCACATCTGTGCCTTCTACGACTGGATGCCGACACTGATGGATCTGATCGGACAGGCACAGTCGGTTCCCGACGAGTGCGACGGCGTCTCCTTCGCACCGGTCCTGCTCGGGAAGTCGCAGCCGCAACGCGAGTTCCTGTATTGGGAATTCACCGGCTACGGGGGACAGCAGGCGGTGCGGATGGGAAAGTGGAAGGGAGTTCGCAACGGCCTGGCGCGAGAGAGACAGCCTGCCGAAAAGCGGCTGCAGATTGAACTCTACGATCTCGAAAGCGATATCGGCGAGACGAAGAACGTGGCCGCGGAGCATCCGGAGGTCGTGGAGCAGATCCGCAACATCATGCGTCGTGAACATCGACCTTCGGAGGAATTTCCACTTCCTGTTCTTGATGCCGAAATCGCGCAGGCCGAGTAGGCTTCGTGCGCATCACCACGGTTCGAGCAAGCGTTTACTGGTCAACGTGCCGCGCTGCACGGAGGTTCGCGAGGACAGCCTTGTGAACCGGCCGCAGGCACAGAGAAGTTCAATGCTGACACGGCAACCATGCCGCGGTACAGCCTGCAAGATGGGAGAGAGACACGTGACAGGCGACATGTATCTGCAGGCGGCGATCGAGGAGGCCCGCAAAGGTCTGGCCGAAGGGGGTATCCCGATCGGTTCCGTCCTGGTCATTGATAATGAAATCGTTGGCCGGGGGCACAATCGCCGGGTGCAGAACGGAAGCGCCATCCTGCATGCCGAGAT
>CAZUXX010000301.1:0-5343 GCA_964624215.1 uncultured Planctomycetaceae bacterium | reverse complement strand
TTTGCCGAGTCGTCGGAACAACTGCTGGAGGAACTGCATGCAGGACTGACTCCGGCGCTTTTGCGGATGTCGCACGCGCTCCTGCAGACGAGTGCGCCCGGAGTGATGCACGAGGCGCACGAAGCGCTGTACGAGTCGCTGGTGTCGTACCGGGGTCTCTGCCGTTCGCTGATGCAGACGGCCGATGCGCTCGCCAGCCACGAGGACTCACTGCGGAGGCGCGGCTGAGCCGAGCGTCCCGTATGCATGACATCGTGCACGGGCGAACTTGTCGGGCCGGCCGATTGTGACGACGATGCGAAGAGTGGTCCCGGTTCCCTGCTGAAGCTGCCATGACGGATAAACAGACGCCTGCGGTACGTTCTGGTGCTCAAGAGGAAGATTCCCTGAAGGCGAAGGCCGACGTCGGGATTGTGTACTCATTGAAGCTGGAGATGTCGCCGTTTCTCTCGCGGTGCGATCGCGTGAAGAAGTACACCGGGGGTGACTTCACCTTTCGCGGCGGGTTCCTTCGCGACATCCGGGTCGCATTTGTCGAGACGGGACCGGGTGCCGAGAAAGCGCAGCGGGGCACGCATGCGCTGATCGATGCTCACGCGCCGCAGTGGATCATCTCGGCCGGGTTTTCCGGGGGACTCGATCCGGAACTGCAGATTGGCGACATCGTCGTCGGGAATCACATCGTCGCTGCCGAGGCGGAAGATCCCTCCAGCGGTCTGAAGATCGACTTCAAGATGAAGCCGGACCCGAAAAAGGGGCTGCACGTCGGCAAGCTGGCGACGGCGGGGCACATCGTGCGGACGGTCGATGAGAAGCGACAGACAGCCGAGCGAACCGGAGCGATTGCTGTCGACATGGAGAGTCTGGCCGTCGCCGAAGTCTGTCGCGAGAGGAAGGTGAAGTTTCTGTCGATCCGGGGAATCAGCGATGACTGTTCGGCTGATCTTCCTGCAGAAGTGCTGTCGGTGCTGGGGGGAACCGGGAGCATCCGGGCGGGTGCGGTCGTCGGTGCTCTGTGGAACCGACCGACGAGCTACAAGGCACTCTGGAGATTGCGACAGAACGCGAATCTGGCGGCCGACCGGCTGGCGCTGTTTCTGAGTTCGATCCTCCGTCAGATTGCGGAGCCATCGAGCTGGTAAGCCGCCGGGCCTCGCGAGCGGTGCCGGGTGGGGGCACTCCGGTTCCCGTCAGGAGTTGAGCCGGGGGCTCGTCAGGGCTGGAGCCGATAGGGGGTTTGCTCCGCGTTTTGCGGGAGGTCTGCCTGTGGCATTTCTCGTTCGAGGAAGGTGTACAGCTCGTCGGGTGTAATCTCGAGGTTGCGATCGGCGTCGGCTGCTCCCCGGAAGGCCTCTGCGAGGAACCAGGCGAAGACACCGTGCCGTTTGTCGGGCCAGGCGTTGCTCGTCTGTCCCTCGGAACTGGCCGCGATGATCGTCACGTCACTGAGGGAATCCTCGACACGGGAGAGCATCTCGGGAATCGACGGCTGATGCGACCGCTCGCGCGATGACCGGGCATAGGCGACATCGAGAAGCAGGATCTTCCGGTTCCCGCGAGCGTCATTCATCATGCGGAGCAGTTCGTCGAGCGGCATTCCGGCGGCTGGCATGTCGTCGAGGTTGAAGTCCCGGAAGGCGAGCCAGACCTTGCCGTCATCGCCGAGATACGCCTGTCCGAAGAGGGCGACGATCATCTGGGTGTCTCGCGGCACCCGGGCGAGCTCGTCCTTCAGTTCGCGGCGGATCGTCTGCACGTTTTCGTCGCTGAGGAGCAGCGTCCAGTCGGGATCGAGCGCGTAGCGGCTGACCAGCACGGTGCGGAGCAGTTCGGCGTCTTTCGTGGCATGCGGTGGCGTGGAGATCGAGCGGTCGATGTAGCCACCGGTGCCGATCACGGCGGCCCAGCGGTCGTGCCGCTCCGGTCGAACGGCATCGATGGTCGTTGTCTGCGGGAGGTCGTCGCCCTCCTGCTGGTAGTGGACGGTCAGGCGATCGAACTCTGTCCGCAGGTCCTCCAGGTTGGCGGAGGATTGTCCCAGCATGATTTGGGTTGTGGGGAGGACTGCGAGTTCGACTTCGCGGAGGGGGCGGTTCACCTTCACCGAGATGCGTCCGGCATCGACGTCCATCTTCGTGAGTACGCCGTCGATCCGCTGTTGATCGCGGCTGACGACAATGTGATAGACGCGGGTATCGCCAATGAGCCGGATGCGGTCTCCCGGGGCGAGATCGTCCCATTGCAGCGGGACCGCGGTACTGGAGACGAGCGTTGTGTCGGCGAGGATTTGGAACCGACGCAGCTGGCCGTCGGGACGCCCCATGTGCACCGAGAGTTCCTGCGCATCGATGTCGACCTGATCGACGAAGGCGACCAGTTCCTGCCGTCGCCACGCCTGCAGGGAGGCGGCGATATGTCCCCGCCGGCCGGTGGGATCGAGGAGATGGCTGAGATTCACACGGTCGTCGATATGCAGCTCGTGCAGCCGCGCGGGACGGTCGTTGAGCTGAATCCGGGTGCGGGGAGGAATGAACAGATCGAGCGTATTTCGCACGCGGCCATCGGCGATATCGACGACGATGCAGCCCTCGGCGGTGTCGATGGATTCGATCACGCCGGTGCTTTCGACGGGGGGTGAGACGGTCAGCGCCAGGCGTGCCCCTCCGGATTCGTCGTTACGGGACTCTTCAATTTCGAGCCACTGGCCGGGTTCGATCTCTTCGGGAAGGATGAACATCGGCTGCTCGCCGGGCCGTACGAGCTTGATCCGGGTGTTGGTGCCAAGCGCCAGTTTGTGCGGCAGGCCCTCGACGGGATCCTCGTAGACGAGGGTGCCGGAGGAGGCGTCGATACTGCGGACAATGCCGACGGTGTTCTGTGCCTGCGGGGGGCCGGGTTTTTCACCGGAGGGCATGAACAGAATTGCCAGCGACAGCAGCATCGAGCAGGCGAAGGCGCCAATCAGGATCAGCCGCCGCTTCCGATCGGGATCGGGGGGCTCGTCGGCATCGGAGACGGTTTCTTCGCCAGTCTTGACGATCTTCAGGTCGATTTTGAGATCGGAGAGGGCATCGTCGGCGGATTGGTACCGTTGGGCGGGCTCCTTCTCGGTAAGCTTCTCGATGACCTTGGTCAGATCCGCCGGGACTCCTTCGAGCACACGTTCGATCTGCGGCAACCGGCGATCGGGCGCGGCGTGCCACATCATCCATGCGGCCTGCTTGTCGCGTCCGAAGGCCGAGAGCCCGGGGAACAGGTTCTCGAAGTGGTCGCTGCCGCACATCAGTTCGTAGGCGGAGAAGCCGAGCGAATAGAGGTCGCTCTGGGGGCCGACGTCACCGAATTCATCCGAGACGACTTCGGGGGCCATGTACTTCGTCGTCCCCTTGATGAGGCTGCCGTCCTCATCGCTGACGCGGCGGGCCAGGCCGAAGTCTCCCAGCTTGACGCGACGGCGGCTGTCGATCATCAGATTCGACGGTTTGATGTCTCCGTGAATGATGCCGCGACTGTGCAGGTACTTGAGGGCGCGGAGGGAGTGTGCGACGGTGGTTTTGAGGGATTTCAGATCCATCTGCCGGCCCTGCAGGCGATCACGGAGATTCGCCTGCATGAGTTCCATGATCAGCCAGCCGCGATCGCGATGCACATCGAAGATGGTGACGATGTTCGGGTGTTGCAGCGACGCGAGCAGCTGGGCTTCGGACCAGTAGCGGTCGAGCAGTTGCGGATCTTCGAGATACTGCTGGTGGATCTGCTTGATAGCGACTTCGCGACCCAGCTCGCGGTCGCGAGCACGGTAAACTGTGGCGAAACTGCCCGAGCCGATCTTGTCCAGGATCTGAAACCGCTCGTCGATCTTCACACCGGGTCTCCGTGGGGACGCACTTCTGCCTGATTATTGCACATCGGGCGAAACGCCGTGAGTCAGGTCGGCGAGACTTCGGGACTGCGGTCGGCCGCCAGGGCGGGGGAGAAGCCGGGGCAGCGGGGCGGAGGGAGGAGGTGGCGTCAGGGGCTCTCGATGCGGTCGATCGGTTCGTAGTCGAGAAAGTCGTTCGGAGCGGGGACGAGCATCTCCTGCAGTTCCCCGGCGGGGGTCTGGTCACCGAGCCACCGGTCCCACAACAGTGGGGGGAGGATGACCGGCATCCGGTCGTGGAGGTCGCGGAGGACGTCGTTCGACGAGGTGGTGATAATCGTCGTCGTTTCGAGCGGATCGGCCCCTGGTGGTTGCCACCGTTCCCACAGTCCGGCGAAGGCCATCGGCTGTCCGTCGAGAGGGGCGATGTGATAGGGCTGCTTTTTGCGGCTTCCTTCGACCGGCTTCCACTCGTAGAAGCCACTGGCGGGAATCAGACAGCGACGTTTGCGAAATGCCGCACGAAACGAAGGCCTGGAGGCAACGGTTTCGCTGCGGGCGTTGATCATCCGGTTGCCAATCCTGGGGTCCTTGGCCCAACCGGGGACCAGCCCCCACTTCCGCGGTTGCACGGAGCGGTGGCCCTCTGAGGCGGAGATCGTGAGGATCGTTTGCGTAGGGGCAATGTTGTTGCGCCTCAGCAGGGAGTGCGAATCGTCGGGAACCGGAGCTCCGAAGATCTCGACGAACCGGGCGGCGTTCGTCCGCAGGTTGAATCGTCCGCACATGGGTCACTCCGGGACGTTCGTTGAGGAAGATGGCAGGGCATCCGCTCGTGGTCGCAAGGCGTCAGCCACGCACGTACCACCATGCCAGTGCGCACAAGAGGGGCAGGATGACGAAGATCATCAGCAGGGCGACCAGGTTCGATCGCCAGTTATCGGGCCAGCGCGCCATGCTCGTCGAGTTCGTCAGCGAGGGAAAACGTGACTTTGGTCGGGGGGAAACTGCACCGGGGAGGGAATCCGGGTTCGGTCGGGGAGCATCGTCGGGAGTTCTGCAATCGGGTTCAACCAGAGCGAGGTTGCCTGTGCCTGTTTCGGGAACCGGGGAGTCGAAGTGCAACGGTTGTGAGGCAGGGGGGCGTGTCTAGAATACGCGCAGGTTTTGGAACTGTCTCCGCATTCGGCCCCCTTCGGCGAGACTTCGCCGCGAAAGGAGTGACACTCATGGCCTACGAACTTCCGCCGCTACCGTACGCGTACGATGCTCTCGAGCCTCACATCGACGCGAAGACGATGGAGATTCATCACACGAAGCACCATCAGGCGTACATCAACAACGCGAACAAGGCCCTCGAAAAGCATCCAGAACTGCAGGGGAAGTCGATCGAGGATCTGATGCGGGGCCTGAGTTCGGTTCCGGAAGATATCCGGACGGCCATTCGCAACAACGGCGGCGGACACGCCAACCACTCCCTG
>CAZUXX010000300.1:2730-5360 GCA_964624215.1 uncultured Planctomycetaceae bacterium | reverse complement strand
ACCCCGACGAAGTCCGCAAGTACATCAGCCTCGACGAGTGCCCCCTCTCCTACAACCCCCAGCTCATGGCCCTCATCTGGGATGCCCTCGCCACCCGCAAGGTCATCCTCCTCCAGAAGGCCATGCAGCAGCGGTTCGCCATCCCCGACGGATGCGCCTGGGTCAACTACGTCCGCTGTCATGACGACATCGGCTGGGCCTTCTCCGACGAAGATGTCGCCGCCGCCAACTTCGACACCCGCAGCCATCGCCGGTTCCTCACCGACTTCTACACCGGACGTTTCGACGGCAGCTTCGCCCGCGGACTCCCCTTCCAGGAAGACCGCGTCACAGGCAACGCCCGTGTCTCGGGAACTGCCGCCTCACTCGCCGGCCTCGAACGCGCGCTCGAACTTGGCGACCCCGAAGAAATCGATCTCGCCGTCCGCCGCATCCTGCTGATCCACGGGGTCATCATGACCATCGGCGGCATTCCGCTGATCTACCTCGGCGACGAGATTGCCATGCTCAACGACTACAACTACGAGCAGACCCCCGCGCACGTCGGCGACACCAGCTGGGTCCACCGGTCTCCCTACGAATGGAAGCGCGACGAACTCCGGAACGACCGCGACACCGTCGTCGGCCGGGTCTACCAGGGCATCCTGCGACTCATTCAGCTCCGCCAGCAAAACCCCGCCTTCACACTCGCCGAAACGCGGATTATCGACACCGGCAACAACCACGTCTTTGGATACTTCCGCCGCCACGACCAGAACGTCGTCCTGGTGCTGGCCAACTTCTCCGAACGCGAACAGCGGATCGAAGGACGCCACCTCCGGCTGCTCGGTCTTCGCAAGACCGTTGTCGACCTCGTCGCCGGCCGCGCGATCACCGCCTCGCAACATCTGATCATTGACCCGTACCAGCTGCTGGTCTTGCGCTAATTAATGAACGCCAGCAGGCACAACATAAGTTGCTCAAGACAGCAATCAGCACGCATCGCCGAATTCACCTCACCCGGCAGCACCTGGAATCACACACTATGGAAAAGATCGCAGACCTGAATGAACTCCCCGACGGAGGCCGCAAGTCCATCATCATCGACGATACACCGGCCCTGCTGCTGCGGATTGGGAACGACTATTATTGCCTGGAAGACCGCTGCTCCCACGACGGGCAGCCCCTGACCGACGGCGCTATTGTCGCACATTCCATCGAATGCCCCCGACACGGCGCTCGCTTCGACCTCGCCAGCGGGGCGGCCCTCTGCATGCCGGCCACCCAGCCCATTCGCGCCTTCCAGGTCGAAATCCGCGACGATGGAATCTATTCCGAGTGAACGCACGAAGACGTGAGTGAATTAAGATGAACTCTTGGCACAGCCCGAGCCCTTGGCGCCGCGAGCGCCCGCGCCACATAACTGATGGCTAATTAATTGAGCACGGCAAGGCTGCCCGCGACCCTTAACAAGAGCCCCGCGATGGGAGAGTGAACCTAACGGCAAATGACCTCGACACCGGCCGCCCGCAACAATCGTGCGGTCTCGGCCAGCGGCAGCCCCACAACGTTACTTAAACTCCCCTCGATCCCGGCGACAAACAGACTCCCCGCCCCCTGGATCCCGTAGCCACCCGCCTTCCCGACCGGCTCCCCCGTCGAGAGATACCAGTCCAGATCGTCCATCACGTCCGGCCGAAACCGCACCCGCGTTGTCACCACCTCCGCCAGGCGCGTCTCCTCGGGTGTTCGCAGCAACACCGCCGTCTTCGCCAGGTGCTCGCGGCCGGCATAGTAGCGGACAAACCACTCCCGCACCGTCTCCTCCCAGCCTTCAGCGGGCGGCTTGCCCAGCACCTCCCAGCCCCCCTCCGACTCCCCGACAATCACCGTATCCGCGGCAACCACACACAGGCCCGGCTCGATTCGGCTGCCAACATCGCGCAGTTTCTCTTGCGTGATCTCCAACAGCCGTTCGTCGATCGCCTCGAGCGAAGTGACGTCGTTGAACCCCTTCTCATCCGGGACTCGCGGAGCCACCACCCGCACCCTCGACGCCCCAACCAACCATCCGAGTAGCTCAAGACGCCGCGGAGAACTCGACCCGAGAATCACCTGCTCCGCCATCAGATCACTTCCAGTGCGCGTAGATCGCGTTCGAGAGCCGCACCAGGTGCGATCGCTCTTTCGCCAGTGGCTGCGTCGAAAGAATCACACACCCGCACTGCCGCACCGGATCGATCCACCACAGCGTCCCCGTCGCCCCCCAGTGTCCGAATGTCTCGGGTGAGGCCAATTCCGACAGCGGAGCCGTATGACCGGCCCAGTTCAGCCGCCAACCGAATCCCCAACCGCGAGTCCGGATCTCCGCCTCAGGCAGATCGCGATACACCGTCAGTTGATTCTGTGTCGCCGCGTTCACAGTCGATTCCGACAGGATCCGTACCCCGTCCAGTTCCCCCCCATTCAGCAGGCATTGCAGAAATCTCGCCAGATCACTGACCGTCGAAAGCAGACCACCCCACGGGGCCCCGAGCGTTCGCCAATACCGACTGTTCCAGTTCCAGTCATCACCCCCGGCCTGTTCTTCCGGAACCCGCACCGGCAACAGCCGCTCCGCACGTCCACCCGCTTCGAACCACGACTCCGGA
>CAZUXX010000300.1:0-2720 GCA_964624215.1 uncultured Planctomycetaceae bacterium | reverse complement strand
GCGGCTCGAAGAACTCCCCCGCTAAGAACTCCGCACACGTCCGGCCAGTCACCCGCGCAATGATCTCCCCCAGCAACACATACCCCATGCTCTGGTACTGCACTCCCCGTCCCGGCGGAAAATCCAGGGTGACATGGCACGTCCCCTCAACGAAGGCAGCCAGAGGAGCATTCTGCTGACGCAACTGCCGGTTGTCGGGAAGCATGTCCGGCAACCCCGAGGTGTGGGTCAGCAGATGCCGCACCGTCATCGATCGACGAGAAGCCGCCGCAAACTCCGGCAACAGGTCACCGACCCGATCGCATAATGCCAGACGACCCTGCTCCACCAGACGCAAAGCCGCCATCGCCACGATCGGCTTCGTCAGCGACGCCGTCAGAAAGATCGGCTCGCCGTCCGCGGGTAAGTCGCCGGCAAGTTCGAGAGGCCCGCAGCGGTCCCGAGTCACGACCCGCCACCCGACGTGCGGAACCAGTCCCTCATTCACAAGCCGCGCCGCAAGCTCTCGCGGAGTCGCGGCCTCCACCGGAGAAATCGCCGGATGCGCTCCCATCACCTACTCGCGGGTCCCCTCAACGTCGACGGTAAAGACCGGCATGATCTGGTCAAGATGCGTTGTCGACAAGACATCCCGCACATCGTCCGACGGATTATACAGGTGGACCTCCACTCCCTGCCGTCTCATCGATGCCAGGAGACCCAACAGGCCGCTGGGCAGCAATTGGACGCCGGTCAGATCAAACGCCAGCACCTGGGCTCCATGCTCGCGGATCAGCTCGACCAGCTCCTCACGGAACTCGGCAAGATTCCCCGTCTCCGGAACATCCTGGCCGCCGAACCCCACGACTGTGGTCGGTCCGGTCATATACACCTCAACGAGATTCTCGCCCATGCTCGCCCCCGCGCACCGTCTGAAAATGCCGTGACGTCACTATCCGGGATCGGCAGCAAGAAATCCAGCACCACTGATGCGTTGTGTCGAATTTCGACCGTTGATCCCACGGACCAGAGCACGTGCAGCAGGAGACGTACGGCCGGCTCAGTACCGGACAACAAACCGGTCACCCGATTGCACCGGGGCAGTCACATCGGACTCGATGACCCTGGCCGTCGCTTCCCCCTCCGTGACCCGCACGACCACTGCCCGCCCCACGAGGCTCACCTCTCCGGACGAAGCCCCCTCGCGGAACAGTTCAACCGTCTCACCGGGAACCAGTCGCTCTTCGCTGACGAGCGACAGCGTCGCCTCGCCATCCTCCGCGACCGCCTTGACCTCGCCGAAGCGCTGCCGGGTCATCGTCCCGGCAGTCGTCGCCATCGCCGGAGCAACGATGTCATCGACCAGCGGCGTTCGGCCACCGTCAACTGACATCGCACTCCATGTCCCGAAGGCACGCTTCGCTTCCACGCTCACCACCCTCACATAACCGACCGGGTACTCGAATGTGGCGCCGGCCCGCGAAGAACTCCTCCGGACGGTCAACCGGTCACCGCGGGTCAGACGGTCTTCCCAACCCAGATCGATCTCGACCACCTCGCGTCCGAGGATGCGACGGATCCGGCCACGCGGCGACTGTCCCTCCTGCCACGATTCGGCCACTGTCTGCAGATCAGCGGTCACCCGGTCACCGGCCTGCACCTCCGCCCCTCCCGCCAGGGCAGTCACAGCCGCCAGAACCCGCTCCGTACCGACTGACTGGACCACTGCCCGCCCGATGTACATTGCCGTTCCCGTCTCCGGAGCGCGCCGGTAAATCTCCAGCGTCTGCGACGGACGTGGCCAGCTGCCCGACTCCAGTGCCGCTGCAACGTACGGCCCCGCCAGTTCGTCAATCACCCCTTCGACGGACCGATCCGTCAAACGAATGCCCTGCCGCGGATGGCGCCCGGACGCCCGCCATAATTCAGCCGCCTTCCGCGACAGGGACAGAAATTCCCGCTGGCGTTCATCCGGATCCGAAGCCGCCCCCTGTGCCAGCTCCAGCACCAGGTCCCAGTTCACATCGCCGGCATACTGCGAATTCCGCAACAGCAACCCGAACCCGGTCACCGCTGCGGCCCACTGCAGATCGCTCGAAACCTTCGTCGGCTCGTCCCGCAGCGGGAACTCCCGCTTGACACTCGTCTCCCCGTCCGGCTGCTTGTATCGGACCTTCACGGTCAACAGCTCATCCGCCACCGGGGACGCAGGGGAACCCTCCCCGGTCGCACTGCTTTCCCGCATCACGAACGAAACCGACTGCTCCTTGTAAATCTCCCTCAACAACTTCAGCAGCTCGTCGGGATCGAATCCCTCAATCTCCCCCTCGGGCGTCAGGACGAACACATCCCCCTCGACCGAAACGCGGAAGCGACTTGTCGTCTGGAGGGCCCCGGTCACAGCCTTCAACAGTCCTTCGATCTCCTCGCGTCGCGGGCGCTCCTCCTCCGTCTCATCACGGCGACGATCAACCGTCGCAGCCTCCTTCTTTTCCGTCGACGCTCCCGCGCTCCCCGGCCGTCCCCCCGACTGATACTTCAGCGGATCAACATCGTTCGCCCGCTTCGGACGCGTCCGCTGCCACTCCCCGGCGGGAATAATCTCGTACAGAGCAGTCACCGTGTGTCCAGATCCAAGCTCACCCGAATCGACCGCATCGTTGTTGAAGTCGGCTGCCTCCAGCACCCGGTTCTCGTAACCAAGCAGCCGGTAGGCCCCGACCTTCGCAGGATTGAACTCC
>CAZUXX010000299.1:0-5361 GCA_964624215.1 uncultured Planctomycetaceae bacterium | reverse complement strand
GCGAGCCGCTGACCCGGCTTCCGACAGTCGCATCATCCTCACCATCCTCCGCACGTTCGGATTCAAAAACGTGCTCATCGACTTCAGCGACGTCAAGTTGTGCGGGTCGATCATCCTCGACTCCATCATCCAGTTCTGTCGCTCCGTCACCGGCTCCGCGGCACTGTGCAATTGCAGTCCCGAACAGAAAGCCGCGCTCGACCAGTTGAAGCTCTCTTCCCTCTGGCCACTCTACGACGATCGCGAGATCGCCATCTGCGCCTTGCGCTCCGCCAACATCGCACAGTTGGTCCCCTCCGGTACGGGCGAGTGAACGTTGCGCATGTCATCACCCGGCTGATTATCGGGGGCGCGCAGGAGAATACGCTGCTCACCGCCATCGGGCAGCAACACGACTACGGCGACCGGGTCACCTTGATCACCGGACCCGGCCTCGGACCTGAAGGCAGCCTCGAAGACCGCGCCCGCCAGGCCGGCATCGATCTCGTTCTCCTGCCCCAGCTCCGCCGCAGCCTGCACCCCGCCCGCGACTGGTCGAGCTACCGCGCCATCCTGAACACGCTCGGGCATCTGAAGCCCGACATCGTCCACACTCACAGCTCAAAGGCGGGCATCCTCGGCCGCCGCGCTGCATGGAAGCTCGGGCTGCCTTGCGTTCACACCATCCACGGGGCTTCATTCCACTTCGGACAAAGCCGCCTCGCCTACGCCGTCTACCGCCACGCCGAGAAGATCGCCGCCGCCTGGACGGATCACTTCATCAGCGTCTGTGACGAGATGACGAACGAGTACGTCGCCGCCGGAATCGCACCCGCAAACCGGTTCACCACCGTCTACAGCGGCTTCGAAACCGGGCCATTCCTCCAACCCCCGCGCACACCTCAGTCCGTCCGCGACGAACTCGGCGTCAAACCCCACGAAATCCTCATCGGGAAAGTCGGTCGGCTGTTTCCCCTCAAAGGGCATGAATTCCTGCTCGCGGCCGCCCCGGAGATCATCCGGCAGATCCCCCATGCCCGGTTTCTGATCGTCGGCGATGGCATTCTGCGAGCGCAGTTCGAAGCTCAGCTTCGCGAGCAGGACATCGATCAGCATTTCATCTTCACGGGACTGGTCCCCCCCGAACAGATCCCCGAGCTGATTCACGCCATGGACGTTCTCGTCCACCTCAGCCAGTGGGAAGGCCTCGCCCGCGTTCTCCCCCAGGCCCTCATCGCCGGAAAGCCCGCAGTTACCTTTGATGTCGGCGGCGCTCGCGAGGTCATCATCCCGGAAGAAACCGGTTTCCTGTTGCCAATGGGAGATGTCCCCGGCATCGTCGACGCCCTCTGCCGCCTGGCAGCCGATGCTCCCCTGCGGCAACGACTCGGTGAACGCGGTCGCGAACTCAACCACGACCGCTTCCGTCACCAGACCATGACGCGACAGATTCGCGAGGTCTATGCCCGGGTCCTCGGGCAGCGCTAGGGAACCGGGACCGCAAGCCCTCAATCGGCATCACGGCATCGCCGACCATTCTCCCCCAAAGAAATCACGGGTCGCCCGGCCGAAGCCGAACGACCCGTGGAGCGGAGGGTCGAAAGGAACCGCCGGAGGGCTCCGAAGAACGGACCGGCGGGAAGGAATCTCAGTAAAGCGGGACAGGAACCAGCGGCGGAACTTCCGCAGAACGGTTCAGCTCGGGACCCGCAGCCCGCGGCGGTGAAATCGGCTCGATCATGTCAGGCTCCTTCAGCGAACCGCCGTTCCCATCGGCATCGGCCGGCCGCGGCGGCACCGCCTCACCCGGGTACACGATCGAACCGTCAATGACTCCACCGGGAGGACACTCGCGGCAGTCACGCCGACCGCGAACGCGACATCGCAGATGCCCCCGGCCACACACCCCCGTCGTCCCGGCCACATTGGCCAGCGGAGTGTGCCACTGCTCCGGATGCGGTACCGGCGGGATCGGAGTCGGCATCCACCGCGGCACATGCTGGTACGTATACCCCAGCTGCGTCGTATCCGTCGGCCAGTAAACCATCGGACGGGCCACACCGGCAGCACGCGACAGACCGTAGTACGAGGCCGGGAACTGATGCGCGTAGTCCACCCCCACATGAGCAATCGGGAACGTCGTCGGAGGTGACCAC
Source organism: uncultured Planctomycetaceae bacterium (assembly GCA_964624215.1). Classification (GTDB taxonomy): domain Bacteria; phylum Planctomycetota; class Planctomycetia; order Planctomycetales; family Planctomycetaceae; genus CAZUXX01. The sequence goes on along the minus strand of CAZUXX010000299.1, from coordinate 3,226 downwards.
CCGTAGTCCGGCGGATACACCAGTCCATGACGGCGACGGTAACGCCGAATCTGGGCGTCCGTCGGCTCACAGTGAGGACACTCGTGGTACGGCACCCCGTGCGGGCAGAAGCGGCACTCGGGACACGTCATCCGCAACTGACGCCGACCCAGATTGTAATAGTTCGTTGAAACCGCACCCTGGTGGCCGTACGGCAGATCGCTGATCAGGACGCTCGCCCCATCGTAATGATCGTCCGTCTCCGGGATCGGTTCGACTCCGTTGGGAACTGCTTCCTCTTCCGCGGAGATCATCATCCCAGCAGCCGGGATCCGGCGTCCCGCCGGCTCAATGACTCCCGGCGTCCCGCTGTCGGCTTCCAAAGCCACAGGGGCCAGAGAACCTGCCCCCGCACTCGTCGCCGGGACAGCCAGTGCCGGACCGTTCGACGGTTCAGTGACAGGAGGAGCCGCGACCGGTTCCGCCGCGGACGACGAGCCGGCGTACGTCAGCGACAGGACCGCCGCGAAGATCGCCTGCTTCAGTTGTTGGGGTTTTACGATCATGTCGGAGTCCTGAGGAAACGGAAGTCCGTCGAATCCAGGGGAACTCGGTGAAACCACGGGCGGCTCCGCCCGTCGCCTCGATGAGCCCTCTCGCCAATCTGCCGGGACACCCGACAGGTTCAAGTTCGCAGGTCAAACTTCCAGCAGGCTGGCATCACCACCGGGCAGATCACCCGACACACGCTGTGATGCCGGCAGATTACCGCGTCGCCGTCGCGTCGCCGCTGGCGTTCGCGTGCATGTGCCACGCTCCCGGAGCCGGAAGGCCCGGAGCAGCCGCGTAGCCGTACGGTGCCGGCGTCATGTGGATCATCGGAGTCAGGCGGCTCGAAGGAACGCCCCAGCTGTAGTTGTACGAATGGCGGACAACAGGCGCCAGCGGCACCGACACCGGACCCCCGTAGCCCTGGGCAGCATAGACACCGCTGTCTCGACAGTCCCCGTGCCACGGGTTCAGCGGGTACACGATGTGATAGCACCCGTGCGGCGGAACTCCCTTCCCCCCGGTACCCGCCGGAATGAAGTAGTTCAGCTTCGACCGCGTCAGCCGGTGAAGCCGGCGATCCGCATGCGATCCGCACTCGGCAATCCGGGCCCGGCGTGCGTCGATCCGATCCTGCCGGAGATGCTGCCGTTCGATCACCGACAACCGCTCACCAGCTGCCCGGCAGTGCCGACGATAGGCCGCCTCGTCGAACACCCGGCGTCCATCCGGACCCCAGACATAGAAATCGTTCGGGTCGGCGTAGTACCCGCCATCGTAGACCGGACAGTCGTCAATCAGTCCGCACTTCACCAGGAACTCGTGGCGGTTCTCCAGATAGTTCGCGTGCACTTCACCGCACTGGAACTTGAACCACTTCACAAGACAGCTCCCCAGCGGGCCATGGCCGCACTCATCGGAACACGCCTCGCACGGGTATCCCTGGATCGTGCTCGGACTTACCGAAACGCCACAAGCATCGGTGGAATGCGACGGCTCAGCCGGCAGCCGCTCCGGACACAACAGCCCTGTTTGCTCAATCTGTCCCGGTGCCGACGCGGATTGACCACGGACAACCTCTGGCCGGTCAGAGATCCGCACGACCTCGGTCCGGTCGCCAATGCGAACAACACCCGTTTCGTCGGCAACGGCCCCGGCTGCGACACAGGCGGCCATCAGGGCCGCGGCAATCCGGGCCGTCTTTCGTGGCAGGAACTGCGGGTTCATAAGAAGACCTTCTGAGACTGGGCCCGGACCAGCCGCAAAACCGCAAGCTTTGCAGCCGTCCGCAGAAACACATCGGGGCGAATCAGTTGGTTCAGCGGCTCACCGATCGCGGCGGATGGTAGCCCGAGAACAGACGGAACTTCGGACGGTAGTTGACGATCACTTCCGTCCCCTCCAGCTTCCACTGCTCGTGCTGCCGCATTCCGAACGGGGTCCAGATCCACTTCCCGTGGACGCTGTAGTAGTACGGCGGATACACCGCGTGATACCGGTGCGGATAGAGCATCTCGTGCGGAGCCAGCGCCTGATTCGTAATCAGCGCTCCACCGTTCCACGCCGGCGTGTACTGCACCGGAGCCGGGTACAGCGGCGCCGACAGACGCGGGTGCTGATTCGGCGGGCACGTGTAGTCGAGCGGGACCGGTGCCAGGTGTCCCGGTTGGGCCGGATACGCAGCCGGGCCCACAGGGCCGGCGGCACCGTCACTCGCCTTCACCCCGTCGACGGCCAACGTCGACAGCACAATCGCGAGCAGGCTCGCGTAGTCTCGCAGCGACATGGTCCACCCTCCCTGACTAAGTCGCTTGAAGGACATCCAGTCCGGCTGAAGTTCCGTACCCCAGCCGTTTCCGGCGCCCGCCAGGAACGCTCATTCCGCAGCAGGTCCGACGCGACCGTCCTCACCATCGATTCTGACGGCACGCTGTCCAACAATTCGGCACACCCCACGCAGGAGAATCAGCCATTCCTGCGGGCTTCCGGCAATCGTCATCGTCCGGTGAAAGTTGTAACGATAAAACCAGTTAGGACCGCCGCGCAACCCCGAAAACCCGCACCCCCCGCAATCTCCCCCTCGCCACCCTCAGTTGCAAAAGCTTCCCAACTTCTAAAATGCGGCTCCTGAATCACCGGCCCGGTGGAGACCCCTCGCCGCTGCTTCGATTGCGTCAACCCGGAGGACATCGTTGGCTCGCCGTTCGTCACGCTCTTCTGCCAAATCGCCCGTCAACGGTCACACCGAAACGCTGCAGCCCGTCCCCATCAGCGAGGAAGTCCGGCGGCGCTATCTCAACTACGCCATGTCCGTCATCACTTCGCGGGCTCTCCCCGACGTGCGCGATGGACTCAAACCGGTGCAGCGGCGAATCCTCTACGTGATGTATCACGACCTCCGACTCACCGCGGAGGCCAAGTACCGCAAGTGCGCCAAAATCTGCGGGGACACCACCGGCAACTACCACCCTCACGGACAGGTCGCCGTCTACGAAACCCTCGTCCGCATGGCGCAGGACTTCACCCTCCGCGCCCCCCTCATCGACGGACAGGGAAACTTCGGCTCCGTCATCGGCCTCCCCGCCGCCGCCGAACGCTACACCGAGGCACGACTGACTCGCATCGCCGAGCAGCTCATGAATGACCTCCGGTACGAAACCGTACCGATGAGGCCCAACTACGACGCCACCCTCTACGA
>CAZUXX010000298.1:0-5374 GCA_964624215.1 uncultured Planctomycetaceae bacterium | reverse complement strand
GGCTGCTGGGCGCCGGCGGTTGCGGCGACGCAGAGGACCGCGAGCAAGGCGATGGCGAGTCGGCGCATGCCGAGAGTCTAGACGCCTTCATCGCATTGGAAAACCGCGGCGCTCTCGCCGGATGCGGTGGGTCATCCGATGCCGATCCGAATCTGGTCCCGGTTCGCGGAAAAGTGACATACAAGGGGCAGCCGGTCAGCGGTGGCACAATCGCGTTCGTGTCAAAAGCTCTCAACAACGCGTACACCGGGACCATCAAGCCCGATGGCACGTACGAACTCAAGGCATCCGGGTCAGCCTTCGGTGCACTGCCTGATGACTATCAGGTCGGTGTCACCTCGTGGAAGACCCCGCCCACCATGGATGCAGACGGAAACCCGACTGAAGGCGTGCTCGCCTTCGAAGACAGGTTCACTGACCCGACCACCTCCGAGGTGACTGTCAAGGTCGAACAAGGGGGTGGGCCCTACGACATCGATTTGAAATGAGGGTCCGCTCGTCTTGCGACAGCCCCGGCTGACGTCCGGCTGCACGCGATGCCCGTCGCAGCCGCACTTGCAACCACTGAACCGCCGATTTTGATTTCAACAGTAGATACCTCGATAGAGTGATGCTTCCCGCTATGTGATTCTCTTTCCAGTCACGATGACCCCACGAGTGACGTTATGCCCCGACCACTGCGACGCGGTTTTACGTTGATTGAATTGCTCGTCGTTATCGCAATCATCGCCATTCTCGTGGCGTTGTTGCTGCCCGCGGTCCAGCAGGTTCGGGAAGCGGCTCGCAAGAGTCAGTGCCAGGACCACCTCCATAACCTGGCCATCGCCATGCACTCCTACGAAGGAACTTATAAGGTTCTTCCCTACGCAAGCACGTATAATCTGCCCGTATCGGCAACTGTCGGCCGTCCACAGCACACCTGGGTCGAGTTCCTCTTCCCGTTTATCGAACAGAAGCCGCTGTATGACCAGATCGACTGGACTCAGCACATCACTCAGGGAACAAACAAGCCACTCATTCAGGGAGTCTATTTTAATCTGCTGACGTGTCCGTCGAATCCCAACGAAGCGAATGGATTAGACAACGCAAATACGGCCTTTTCGGGCTTCGGTGGAACTGACCCGATGCAGCCATTGCACTACCCGGTCAACGCGGGGCCGGCGAGTGTCGACGGGCGAACCCCGGATTGTCCTGATCCGCTCACCTTCTGCACACAGACGACGAATCACTGGGGCTCATCCCATTCCTATTCTATCAAGACTCATCCCGGTCCGTTTGCCGCGCGAGGAGCCACTCGCGGCACCTTCGCAGCGATCCAGGATGGCACCAGCAATGTCTTCTTCCTGGGCGAACGCAACGCCGAAGAGTGCAACTGGGGCGGCGCCTTCTCGGAGAACTTCCCCGGCTCCTACACGTCACAAAAGCCGAACAGCCCGACGCGCACTGACAATGTCGACCAGTGGCGAGAAAACTGCGGGTTCTCCAGCCATCACGCCGGGGGTGTGCAGATGGCCATGGGAGACGGCAAGGTCACCTTTATCAGCGACAATATCGACTTCCAGACATGGAACTGGCTGGGGCATAAATCGGACGGCAATTCGGCGACTGTCCCGTAAGTTCCATCGGTCCGTTTAGCGACCGTGTGCGACAGCAGCCCCGCGCTGCTGTCGTCACTGCAGCTGGTTTGCACGGGGAAGTACAAGGGACAAAAACGCCGATTACGACTCGCTTTGTCCGCGTCGCTCCCGAGTACGAAGCAAACTCTGCTCGGCCCTCCAGCGGGCAATCGCCTGATGGTTACCGCTGAGCAGAACTTCGGGAACCTGCATCCCCCGGAATTCGCGTGGCCGCGTGTACTGGGGATACTCGAGAAGACCTGCCTCGCTGAAGGAATCGTACTTCGCGCTGGTCTCATCCCCGAGGACTCCGGGGATCAGCCGGATGACGGAGTCGATGATGAGCATCGCGGGCACTTCACCCCCGTTGCAGATGAAGTCTCCGACCGAGACTTCAAGCGGTTTCAGCCCCTGGACGATCCGGTCGTCGAAGCCTTCGTAGCGGCCGCAGAGCAGCAGCAGCCGTGGTTCAGTCGCAAGTTCCTGCACGAGTCCCTGGTCGAGTCTCCGTCCCTGCGGAGTGAGCATTACCAGCCGCCCGGGATGCGGGGGCTCGGCCTGCACATGCTCGACGCAGGCGAAGACCGGCTCGCAGCGGATCAGCATCCCCGGTCCGCCGCCGTACGGAGTGTCGTCGACCGACTGATGGCGATCGGTCGCCCAGTCGCGGAAGTTCCACAGCTCGATCTCGACCAGACCTGCATCAATCGCCTTCTTCAGCAGGCTCTGCTGGAGATAGCTGTCGAACAGGCCGGGGAAAAGTGTCAGGACGTCAAAACGCATGGGCGGGAGATTAGCAGACAGCCCGGCACCGCGGCAGCCAGCCAAACGTGCAAACCGACGGGGTCGTCGGGCGGACCGCGCAGGCGTGGCTGCTCGATGGCAGGGGAAACGGACAGGTCGCGGGGACGTTCCGAATCTTCAGCCGGGCGGGCAACACCCGACTGGCTTCGGGATGAATCCCGGTTCCTGTTCTGTCATTGTAGGACTCTTGCAAGCGATCCGGCTGCCTGGCACATCACACACTGTGAAGCGTGGGCTCCGGTGGCGCAGACAGCGATCCCGAAAGGATTGCGGGGAGTTTGGTGATGAACAGCGCCGTTTATGCCATCGCCACGATGGATACGAAGGGCCACGAGCTGCAGTTCGTCGCCAACCGCCTGCAGGCTGTGGGAGCCACCGTCCGGACGGTCGATGTGGGAACCCTGTCACCACCAGTCGTCACCCCCGACATTTCTCGCGAAACCGTGCTGGCAGGTCGACGCATCGATTCAACGGGTCACCGGGCGGATTCCATCACGGCGATGAGTGAGGCGCTACAGGATTACCTTTCAGAAGAGCATCGGGCCGGACGGATCGCGGGAGTGCTTGGCCTGGGGGGCAGCAGCGGAACCGCTCTGATCACAGCCGCACTGCAACCACTGCCAATCGGGCTTCCCAAGCTGGTGGTCTCCACCATCGCCAGTGGGCAGACGGCTTCCTACATCGACTGCTCCGATATCGTGCTGATGCCCTCCGTGGTCGATATCGCCGGATTGAACATTGTCTCCGAGACCATTCTGGCCAACGCCGCTCACGCGATGGCCGGGATGGTAGCGCACCATCGCCCTGCGACAGAAACTCGTCCCTGCATCGGAATGACGATGTTTGGTGTCACCACTCCGTGCGTCACCGCCGTGCGGCAGTCCCTTGAACAGCAGGGATACGGCTGCCTCGTATTTCACGCCACCGGCACCGGCGGGCGTGCAATGGAGAACCTCGTTCGTTCTGGTCTGATCGAAGGGGTTCTGGATCTCACGACGACAGAAGTCGCCGATGAAGTCGTCGGTGGGGTCTTTCCCGCGGGTCCGGGCCGATTCGATGCACTGGTGGAACGGGACATCCCGCTGGTGCTCAGCGTCGGAGCTGTCGATATGGTCAACATCGGCGCGGCAGAGACAGTCCCCGAGCGGTTCCGCTCCGGCCGGTTGTATCAGCACAATGCCCAGATCACGCTGATGCGGACAACGGTCGAGGAGAACGTCCGGATCGCCCGCTGGATTGCGAACAAACTCAACCGGTCGCACACTCGTTTCACTCTGCTGTTGCCCGAAGGAGGAGTCTCCCTGCTCGATGTTCCGGGGGGGCCCTTCCATGATCCCCAGGCGGACGCCGCTCTGTTCCGCACACTGGAGGAAGAGATTCAGCCACAGTCAGGTCGCCGCATCGTTCGACTGCCGTATGCAATCAACGATCCGCAGTTCGCAGCCGCCGCGGTGCGCGAATTTCAGGCTCTCGGGGCGCGTGTCGCGCTTCCAACCAATCAGGGAGATCTTCGTGAGTGAGTCCCGGGAATCGATTCTGAAGCGGCTGCGGGAGAAGATCGCAGCAGGAAAACCGATTATCGGTGGGGGAGCAGGAACAGGCATCAGTGCCAGGTGTGAAGAGGCCGGCGGCATTGACCTGATCGTGATCTACAACTCCGGCCGCTTCCGGATGGCGGGACGCGGCTCCCTTGCCGGGCTCATGCCCTACGGCAACGCCAACGAGATTGTTCTGGAGATGGCTCGCGAGGTGCTGACGGTCGTCGAACAGACTCCGGTGCTGGCCGGAGTCTGTGCAACCGACCCGTTCCTGCTGCGCGACCGCTTCCTCCGCGAGTTGAAAGACCTGGGTTTCGCAGGCATCCAGAACTTCCCCACCGTCGGGCTGATCGACGGAACCTTCCGCGCCAATCTGGAAGAGACCGGCATGGGCTTTCATCTCGAGATCGACTGTATCGCCGCTGCCCGGCAACTCGACCTGCTGACAACACCGTACGTGTTCGATGCAGAACAGGCCCGACTGACGACGAGCGGCACCATCGGTGCCAGCACCGCTCTCGCGCTCGAGGAGTGCCTGCCACGAATTCGTGACATTGCCGATGCGGCTCGCCGTGTGCGGGAGGATGTCATCCTCCTGTGCCACGGTGGGCCGATCGCCTTTCCCGACGACGCGGCATTCATCCTGCGAAATCTCGACTCGGTCGACGGCTTCTACGGGGCCAGTTCGATGGAGCGGCTACCGACCGAAACGGCAATGACCGCACGGGTCCGCGAGTTCACACAGATCTCGCGATGAAGGGAAGGAACAGTCCAGCACCGGCAATGAATTCAGCGACCCTCGCTCACTGAACCAGACGCAGACTCCGGGAACTCAGGGCAATCCCGGGTGCTGTCCGACGTATTCATAGATCACCACATTCGTCGCCCTGTCGTGCAACCTCGGCTGTAGACGCGGCTCCCGATCGAGTGCCTCTCGCTCCTCGGTCGTCAGCTGATCGAGTGCGACGACGCAGTACCGAATCTGGAATCGCCCGAGAACCCCGAGTGACTCGTCACCGGGAAATGTCAGCAGGCTCTTTTTGGCTTCGACGAACCGGCTCGGAAAGTAGCCCGCGTAGCCGTTCACGATCGGCCGACCATGCGACAGGCTGTGAAACATCCATTCGACCTGCGATTCGTGTGCCTTCACGCTGCGGCTGCGGGCCATCGGGAGACAGACGATCGCTGCATCGGGTGGTGTGTGTTCGACCAGCCAGTGGCACCATGTCTGGTGAGGAGTCGATCAGGGACGGTGTAGAGCGGCAGGGGGTGAGGCCACACCTCTGCAATGGCTGCGATGGCGAACACCGCGATGGATGCCCGCCAGACGAGGCTTCGCCCCCGGTCCGGACCGGGAGACGTATCACTCCGCCGACTCCACCATCGACCCGGCGAGAGTCCCGCCACGCAGTGCAC
>CAZUXX010000297.1:0-5376 GCA_964624215.1 uncultured Planctomycetaceae bacterium | reverse complement strand
CCTGACCGGCGAGCGGGGCCAGGGCCTGCTGCAGGATCTCACCTACCGGGTCGAAGCCGGTGACGCGGTCTCCGGAGAGTTCAGCGTGCGGGTCGTCCAGGCTCCGGCGGCGACAGTCGAGGAAGTGGAGTACCAGTTCGCAACCTACACCGGACTCACCTCCCGAACCGATCTCGGCGGAGCCGTCGATGCCTGGGAAGGAACCGAAGTCGTCATCCACGCATCAGCCAACCAGCCGGTGCAATCCGCAACCCTCCACTGGGCGGACGACGAACACTCCCACTCGAAGGCCGAAGAGTTCCCCATGCAGGTCAGCGGCGGTACGCAGTTGACCGGTCGGTTCCCCCTGCACTTCCGCCGCGATGGCTCGGCTCCCCAGTTCTACTACGTCCAGCTCAGGACAGCTGAGGGGGATACCGATCCCCGCCCCGTGCTGCACCCGCTCCGCATCCGCCCCGATCTTCCCCCGCGGATCACGCTGCATCATCCGCCCGGCGATGTCGAACTGCCAATCAACGGCGAAGTCCCGCTCGCGTACTCCGCCCGCGATCCGGACTTCAAACTGCAGTCCGTAGAACTGCTGTTCCAGAAAGACGGCGACCCTCGATTCCGTTCGCTGCCGGTCTTTGAAGGGCCCCCAACCGACAACGAAGTCCGCGACGTCTATCGGCTCAAACTGGGGTGGCTCAACCTCGATCTCAAGCCGGGTGACCGTATCGCCTATCGACTGCTCGCTCGCGACAACTTCGAACCGTACGGCTATCGCGAACCAAATTCATCAACGACCGAAACTCGCTTCATCACCGTCGTCGACCGTGCCTCCCGCGAAGAGGTCGAACAGCAGCTCCAGCAGCAGGAAGAGACGGCCCGCGAGCAACTCGAACAGGCCGCACAGCAAGACGGGGAATCGGATCCTGACAGACAGGACGCATCAGGACAGCAGGAACCCGCCTCTGAAGGGGCCGACGACGAATCGCGTACCGGCGAGTCGATGGAAGAGGGTATGACCGGGGAGGGTTCCTCCCGGACAACCGAGCCGGCCTCCGGTGAGAACGGTTCCGCTGAGGAGCAGGCCACCGGCAGCGGTTCGGATTCCGCTTCCGGCCCCGCCAGCGAGGGGGACCCCGAATCCGCCATGAGCCCGCCTGACGATCCCGGTCGTGAATCAACCTCGGGTTCACAAGATGCCTCCGAGGGGACGCAGGCAAAAACCGGTTCCGAAACCGGAGACTCGGGAAGTTCCTCCCGCACGACCTCAGATTCGGCGGACGACGGCACCTCCGGGAGTCAGCAGCGCACCCCGCAGGAGACTCCCTCCGGGGAGGATTCAGCGCCCGGGCAGAACGGGACCGACCGCTCTCAGACTCGGCAGCCCGGCGAGTCGTCCCGGGAGTCGGCAGCAGGCTCCCGAAGTGGGGAAGGCCGCGACGGACGCGATCGTGTCTCCGACGATCAGTTGCTCCAGGAGCTGATTCGACGTCAGCAGGAACGTCAGCAGAATCAGCAGGCGGGCAACGAGGACCAATCCCAGGCGGCGCAATCCCGTGAGAATCAGGACGGCGAGCAGGTTCAGGACCAGCAGCGGGCCGCCTCCGGCGACGATGCCGGGCAACAGGAGACCCCACAGTACGCTCGTCCCTCAGAGGAAACCGGTGAGAGCGGCCGTGCCGCGATGGACACCCCTTCCGAAACCCAACCGCGCGACACGCAGTCCCCTTCCACCGACGGAGATCGTGCCGGTAACGGAACCACCGACGAACAGGGCGAATCGGGCACGACTCCGATGCCGGCAGAGGAATCGACCGGTTCGAGCCCCGACGGCCAGAGGGATACTGGGAACACCATGCCTCCGTCCGCAGAGGGATCCAGCGACTCAGGCTCTCCCATGCCCTCGCCAGCCGAGAACGTCGATCAGCGCGGCAACAGTGACTCATCAACTGGACGGGAAGGAGAAACACCGACCGCAGGATCGTCGGACACAGGTGACTCCCCCGAATCCATGACGAGACCGAACGAGTCGACCACAGAGGACAGCAGCCAGAGTCAACCTTCCGGTCGGAATCAACAGAATCCTGCCGAACAGGGCGAGGGGACAGCGACTGGGAATCGTCAGCCCGGCGACGCCACCTCCTCACCGCAGCGAGGGGCGAACAATCCTCAGGCCTCAGACGCCGCCAGTCGCAATGCTGAACAGCCTCCTCAGGGAGATCCGGCCGAGCCGGGAGCTCCAATGAATGAAGAGCAAACCGCCCGCCGAACCGATCAGCCAAACGGGGCCGACGACCCGCAACCGGAAGGCGAGGGCCGCCGCGACGGACAGAACAGCGAGAACTCCCAGACCGGCGAAGGGGGCAACAGTACCCAGACCAGCCAGGGACGACGTGGGGGAACAGAGCCGGGGGCCGGTGATACCACGTCCAGGCCGGGCCAGCAGCAAACCGGCGAAAACGGGATGCCCGGGCCCCGGCAGGGACCGGGATCATCCACGCAGGACGGGGGGACTCAGCCCGGAGACTCCGGCCAACAGGGTTCCGCATCACAGACGCAACAGCGAAGCCAGTCCGGGGATGCATCGGGAATGTCTCCCGCGGAGCCCGACGGAGACCCCGCGCTGCAGAACGGCTCTCCCGATGGCCGATCCCCGCTACAGGGGAGGGGCGTTGAGACTCCTCAAGAGGGAATGGCGAACCAGCCCCGGGGAGACCAGTCTGCGTCCGAGTCCGCTCCACAGGGAAGCGGCAACGAGAGCGGTTCCCCTCAGCAGGGCGGTCCCGGACAGCAGGGAAACATGCCACCAGGCGGTGAAGGTTCCGGCGAACAGGGGACGGGTTCCGCGCAACAGGGGAATTCTGGAGCCGAAGGGCAGGGACAAGGCCAAAGCCAGGGTGACGGCCAAGGTCAGGGCCAGGGACAAGCCGACGGTGAAGGGCAAGGCCAGGGGCCATCCGGGCAGTCACCCAGCTCCGGTGGCGGCTCACCCGCCGGGACCGTCACCGGCGGGAACCGTGGCGATGCACCAGCGCCGGGAGATGGAGCAGGCGGGAGTGCCGAGTCCGAATATGTCGCCGGTGACGAATCGAACCTGGAAGATCAGCGACGGGCAGCGAATCTGGCGCTCCGCCAACTGCAGGACGAATTGCGTCGAGGAGAAATTGACGAAGAATTCAAGAACCGGCTGGGAGTGACCGACGACGATCTGCGGGAATTCGCCCGACGGCTCGAAGAACGACTCTCGACTACAGGGAACGACGACTCACCCGAAGCGCGGGACCGCCATCGGCGGTTCATCGAGATGCTCAAGGGCATCGATTTTTCGTCCGGGGGAGATGTGCGGCAGGCGGGGGATCGTCCCCGCGAGGCCGCCGGCGGCTTTGGTACCATCCAGCGGCCGACTCCCGCGGAATATCGCGATCAGGAACGTGCATTCAAACAGAAACTGTCTCGACAGCGGTAACCGATCGGTCATGCTCTGCGCTGAGGCGTTGACAATGCGGCCGCCCTGTCCACTACCCACCCCACCACGAGATGCCCTCCTCCAACAAGCCGCTCAGCAGCGGCAGCTTGACCTACCTCGAAGATCTGTATCAGCAGTATCTGTCCGGCGCCGGGGGCCTGAGTCCCGATTGGATCGAGTACTTCAAAACTCTTTCCAACGGGAACGGGCACGCCAGCAGTCCCCTCGACCGGCCATTTCCGCGACGCAGCATCTTTGACCCGCCCGGTGCCCCCACCACGACGACTTCCCGTCGCCGCACGGCAGGCGAGAAACAGTTCGCGGTCGCCTCACTGCAGGAACGACTTGACCAGTTGATCCGAAACTTCCGGGTTCGCGGCCACATGATGGCCAGCTTCGACCCGCTTGGATCCGAGAAGGTCAGTCCGCCCGAGTTGCTCCCCGAGTTCTACGGATTCTCCGAAGCCGACCTCGACCGCGAACTCTCGACCGATTGGGTCGGTGGACCGGGAGTTCGCACGCCCCGCGGGATGATCAACTGGCTGCGGCAGACCTACTGCCGCTCGATCGGTGTGCAGTTCATGCATATCGACAGTCTCACCGACCGCTCCTGGCTGCAGCAGCGGATGGAAGAGACCGGCAACCGCATCAAGCTCTCGCGCGACGAGCAGTTGCGAATCCTCAAGCGACTCGCCGATGCCGTCTCGTTCGAGGAGTTCATCGCCCGCAAGTTCGTCGGGGCCAAGAGTTTCTCCCTCGAAGGGGCCGAGTCCCTGATTCCCCTCCTCGATCTGGCCATCGAAAAGTGTGGCAACGAGGGGGGCCGCGAGATCGTCATCGCCATGGCGCATCGCGGGCGGCTCAACGTGCTCGCCAACATCATGGGCAAGAGCCCGCGGCAAATCTTCCGCGAGTTCGACGATACCGACCCGAACCTGCATCTGGGACGCGGAGACGTCAAGTATCACCTTGGCTACAGCCGCGACTGGACAACGTCGAAGGGCAACACCGTCCATCTGTCGCTGTGCTTCAACCCCTCACACCTGGAGTACGTCAATCCGGTGGCAATGGGCCGCGTCCGCGCCAAGCAGGACCGTTTCCGCGACTTCAAGCGGGAGAAGGGAGCCTGCTTCCTGATCCACGGCGATGCCGCATTCGCCGGCGAAGGCATCGTTCAGGAAACACTCAACCTCTCCCGACTGAACGGATACCGGGTCGGAGGCACCGTTCACATCATCGTGAACAACCAGATCGGCTTTACGACCTCGCCCAACGAAGGCCGCTCGACGGTCTATGCTTCCGACGTCGCCAAAATGCTCCAGAGCCCGATCTTCCACGTCAACGGGGAAGATCCCGAGGCGGTGGCGCAGGTGATCACGCTCGCGCTCGACTTCCGGACGAAGTACCGACGCGACGTGGTGATCAACATGTACTGCTACCGCCGTCGCGGTCACAACGAAGGAGACGAACCTTCCTTCACGCAGCCGGTGATGTATCGCCAGATCCGGGAGCGTCCCAGCGTCTACGAATCCTATCTGTCCCGGCTGCAGAGCCAGCGGGGGGTCACCCGCGAAGAAGGAGAGCGGATCGCCGAACGCTGCCGCGAGGCCCTCGAACGCGAACTCAACGAGGCCCGCAGCGAGAATTTCATTCGCTGCTTCGACCACTTGGGGGGCGTCTGGGCAGGGTACCAGGGAGGCCCGGCGAGCCGCGCCGACGACCCCCATACCGGCGTCGAGCGGGAGCAGATCAGGAAGATTGTCGACGCCGTGACCACGTACCCGGACGGGTTCACACCGCATCCGAAGCTCAAGCGGCTTCTCAAGCAGCGGCAGGAAATGGGAGCAGGGAAGACTCCGTTCGACTGGGGAACCGCCGAACTGACAGCCTTCGGTTCCATTCTCGCCGAAGGTCACGTCTTC
>CAZUXX010000296.1:0-5378 GCA_964624215.1 uncultured Planctomycetaceae bacterium | reverse complement strand
AGTGGCAACGAACTCGTCAGGAACCTTGATACCGACCGGTTTGTTTATCGCGACAATCTGTTTCGCGGCAGTGACATTCTGGCTGTCGGTGTTTCGTCGTTCGGGCACCTGCAGGGGGTGCATTACCAGAACGATGCTGAAATCGAGTCGTATATGTCGACGGTGCAGTCGGGTGAGTTTCCGATCCGACGGGCACTGGTTCCGACTCCTCACCAGCGGCTGATTCGCGAATGGGTGTTGCAGATCAAGGAGGGGCGGGTGCCGATTCAGCCGTTTGTTGAGAAGTTTGGAGTCGACCCGCGTGTGGAATTCGCGGAAGCGATTGCGAACCAGCAGGCGGCGGGTTACCTGACCATCGACGATGATGAACTCGTTCTGACGCGGAAGGGGCTGCTGCAGGCGGACAGCCTGTTGACCGAGTATTTCGAGCCTCAGTATCGCGAAGTCCGCTATACGTAGCGGGGTTTTCCGAGCTGTTTTCGACGCAGGGTCTGCGGTTGAGTGCGGGGGCGCGTCTTTCGGAGACTCAGTCGCAAGTCGAAACCGCGTCTCGATTGGTGGTTTTCGGTTGAAAGCCCGGGGTCCCCTGTGGAACGAATGTGCGCGGCTGGCCTAGACTTCGCGGGAAACTCACCTGGCGATCCCCAGGCCATCGCTTACTTGGAGACTACACATGCAGGGCAGCCAGCGCGTGATCGATGCTCTCAATCAGGGGCTGACGATCGAACTCACCGCGATCAACCAGTATTTCATTCAGGCCAAGATGTGTGACAACTGGGGCCTGAAGCGACTCGGCAAGCATCACTATGAAGAATCGATCGAGGAGATGAAGCATGCCGAGTACCTGATCGACCGCATCCTGTTTCTGGAGGGTGTTCCCGAGATTGCGCGGTACGACGTGATTCGCGCCGGGACGAACGTGAAGGAACAGCTCGAGTACGACCTTGAACTCGAGATTCGTGCGAGCAAGACGTACAACGAGGGAGTCATCATTGCGGCTGAAGAGAAGGACTCTGCCAGCCGGAAGATCATGGAGCTGATCATCAAGGAGTCGGAAGAGAGCATCGACTGGCTCGAAGCCCAGCTCGATCTGATCGAGAAGATCGGTATCGAGAACTACATGCTTTCGCAGATGGGCGATTCCGACGAGCACTGAGAGTGCAGCAGATGCCGCTCCCGGCTGTCGACCAACGGACAGCCGGTGAGCGGATGTTGAACTGCGTCTGACGCCGGGGGAGCTGCCGACGGTTCTTTGCGGCACGGCGCGACGAGCCCCCCCTGCCCTGCTGGAGACGCGGAACGCGGCGCGGCATCGTGCGATGCTGTGGGACGGTCGACTACCCGGCGACGTTGGAGTCGAAGACGCGGACCTGCTTCCAGCCGGCCTTGTTCTCTTCGATGAACGTGAGGTGATCGGGTGCGGTCTGGTAGGCGTCGTGCGCTGCCCTGTCCTGGAAGACGACGTGGAGGGCGACGTCGAACATGCGGTCGTTGACCGGTCGCGCGAGGTCCATCGCGACTTTGCCGGCGGCGAAGAAGATGACTCCTTCGTGGTCCTTGAGATACTTGTGGCAGGCTGCGACGAGGGCGTCTGCGTCCGCGGGATTATTCAGCGTGAAATAGACGTTGTGCGCGAGCATGGTCGTGAGGAGTGTCGAGTGGACTGTCGGGGGTGATGGAACGTCTGCCCGGCGGCAGGTCGGTTGCCCGGCAGGGGCGATCCATGCAGTGAGTTGCGTGGCTGGAGGATAACGCCGCGGGCGACGTGAGGCATCCGTTTGGCGGGTGTCAGAAGTCGGGTGTTCCGGGGCTGCCGGGAGCGGGAGGTGCGGGGGCCGACGGTGTGGCCGGTGCTGCAGCGTCGCCGCCGAGCAGATTCTGTTCGCGGCGATAGGCGTAGCGCATCGGGAAGGACGACCAGGTTTCGAGGAGCTGCTCGCGCTGGGGACCGGACGCCGTACGATAGGCTTCCGGGACGGCGGGTGCCCGCTCTCCGTCGAAGATGCGTCCGCGGGTGTAGACGTTCTCGGACACGTACTGGGTGAATGCGAGCCACTGGTGGTCGGGACCGATGCCGAAGAGCATTTTCTGTTCGGGGGCCCAGCCGAGAAACTCGCGTGGCAGCGGTGCGGTGTGCAGTGCAGTTCCGAGGAAGCCGACGAGGAGGTATCCCGCGGCGGCGCCGCAGGCCCAGCGGCCGATGTCGTACATCAGGGGGAGCACCTCGATGTAGACGGGCATCAGCGAGTCGGTGATGAACCGCAGGGCGGTGACAGAGACGGCGAAGATGCCGACGAGGCAGACGAAGTCGCCGTAGGTTTCCCACGGGCCTCCAGCGAAGAGGGCTTCGGTGAGGGGCTCGAAGAAGTTCATGGCCAACAGGCCACTGAAGAGCACGCTGAGCAGCACCAGCGCTCCGCCCCACACTCCTTCTCCGGAGACGCACCAGGTGGTGATTCCGAACACGACAAGCAGGAGGATATCGAGCATTTGAGAGTGCGGAGTTGAGAGTGTCGTCAGAAGTCGTGACGCGAGGGTGGTCGGGAGGGCCGGCGGGTTGCGTGGCTTCGACGGTTTTGTGAGTGAAGTTCGTGTGTGGGTTCTGTCTCACTTCACGACGCGGAGCATTTCATCGATGGAGGTGACGCCGCGGATGACGAGGCGGAGTCCTTCCTCTTTCATGTACAGCATTCCGTTTTTTCGGGCTTCGGCCTGGATTGCGGAGACGGCCACCTTGTCGCGGATCAGATCGCGCATGCGGTCGTTGATTTCGAGGAACTCGTAGACGCCGACGCGTCCGCGGTAGCCCATGTTTCCGCAGTGTGTGCAGGGCTCTTTCCGTTTGGCGGGGGGGCGGTAGAACTTGTCGATCTTGTCGGCGGGGAGCCCTGCCTGTTTGAGGAAGTCGGGATTGGGTTTGTATGCCTCCTTGCAGGCGGGGCAGAGTCGCCGCGCGAGTCGCTGGCCGAGGATTGCCGAGATCGAGGTGGAGACCATGAATGGTTCGACCCCGAGATCGAGGAGGCGATAGAGGGCGGTGATCGTGTCGTTGGCGTGAACGGTGGAGAAGACCATGTGGCCTGTGTTGGCGGCCTGGCAGGCGATTTTGGCGGTTTCCTCGTCGCGGATTTCGCCGATCATCACGACGTCGGGGTCCTGCCGCAGGATGCTTCTGAGGGAGCCGGCAAAAGTTTGGCCAGCCTTGGTGTTGATCTCGATCTGGGTGACTCCCTCCATCTTGTATTCGACGGGGTCTTCGACGGTGATGATGTTCTTTTCGTCGGTGTCGAGTGAGTTGAGTGCGGCGTAGAGCGTGGTTGACTTACCGGCGCCGGTGGGTCCGCAGCAGAGGAGGAGTCCGTGCGGCTGGCGGATGAGGGCCCGCAGCTTTTGCAGGACCTGCTTTCTCATCCCGAGCTGTTCGAGGGAGCTGACCGAGTTGGACTGATCGAGGATGCGGATGGAGATTTTCTCTCCGTGCCGCGTCCCCTGTGAGGCAACACGAAAGTCGATTTCGCGGCCATCGAGGAAGGCACCGAAGCTGCCGTCCTGTGGACGGCGTCGTTCGGTGATGTCCATTGCGCAGAGCACCTTGATGATGTTGGTGATCGACTCACCGACTCCGCGATCGAAGGGATCGGCGGGATGCATCACCCCGTCGATGCGCAGACGGACGGCGAGTTCGTCTTCCTTCGGTTCGAGGTGGATATCGGTGGCCCGTCGGAGGATGGCGTCGTAGACGAGCTCCTTGCAGGCAAGAAAGCCTTTGGAACTTTCGACCTGTCGAGAACGGGATTCGTCGCGTCGCCCGGTCTTCGTCTTGCCGACCAGCTGGATTGGCGGGCCGATCGCGCGTTCGATCTCTTCTCGTGGTCCGATGTGGATGCCCAGTCTGGCCAACTGGCGGATGGTCCAGCGGCGGATGTGGGCCGGCGTGAGGACCCTTGAGCCTTCGGGCACGTGCTGGTTTCGTTCGTGGACGTAGAGCCCGAGGGGGCCGCCGTACAATCCCAGCAGGGCGAACAGCCCCAGAAGGTACATGGGAATCACGTTGACGAGCAGGAGCCCGGAGGCTCCTCCGGCGAGTTGCAACGAGTTCCAGTAGACCGGTCGCACCTTGAGGTCACGGCTGTCTTCGAAGACCCAGTTGGAGGTGTGTGTCCAGATCAGAAAGATCAGGATGACGGGGACGAACTTGAGCAGGCTCAGGTAGAAGCCGTACTCGATGGCTGTTGTCAGCTCCGGCGAGTTGGGGTTGCCGTCGATGACGTTGCGATTCCCGCGGTAGAACCCGCCGGGTGGAGGAGTAAAGCGTGTTGTGCTTGATGTCAGACCTGACTGCCCTGCCGCTGTGGCGGGTGGTGCTGCGGTGGGCGCCTGGGGAGGGGGCGGGGGAGCCGGTTGTGCGCTGGCCGGTTTTCCCCCGCTGAGCAGGACTGCGATGGAGACAGCGAGTGCCAGCCGCATGGCTTTGCGGCTGCGAGTGGTTCTGCAGAGAGGGGTGGGGAGTCTGGAGAGATTTTGCCCGTACCCCCCGGTGGGTGCCGCTGCCTTCCGGGCGGGAAGGATGTTCCCTGCTGTTAAACTCTGCATGACCCTGCGCACCTCCGCCTCGACCCGCTGACTGCGTGATGACACCGGCGTTACAGAATCGCCGGGGCCTTCACTTCGATTCCCTTGAGCATCATTTTGAGCTCTTCGACGTTCGGAGAGATTTCGAACGCGGAGGCCCGGTCGATCAGTTCCAGCTGGATGAAGTGATACAGGGAGTCGTTGAAGACCTGCATTCCTTCGTCCTTGCCGATCCGGATCGCGGCCGAGAGCTTTTCGTCCTGGGCTTCGAGGACGAGTTTCCGGACGGTTGGATTGAACCGCATGATTTCGACGATGGGCACGCGGGGGGGCTTGTCGACGACTGTCTTGAGGAGTTTCTGACCGACGATGGCCCGCATGTTCATCGCCATACTGGCGCGGATGGCGGAGTGCATCGACTGGGGGAAGAGGTCGAGAATACGACTGATCGTTCCCGGGGCGCTCGAGGCGTGAATGGTTCCGAACACGAGGTGCCCGGTTTCGGCTGCGTGAATGGCCGTTTCGAAGGTTTCCATATCGCGCAACTCCCCGACGAGCATGATGTCGGGGTCTTCACGGACGGCATGCTTCATGGCGATGTGGAAGTCGATGACATCCATGCCGATTTCGCGCTGGTTGATCAGGCATTTGTCGGGTTTGAAGACGAATTCGATCGGGTCTTCGATGGTGAGGATGTGCTTGCGGTAGTTGTGATTGATCCAGTCGAGCATCGACGCGATTGTGGTCGACTTACCGGACCCGGTGACGCCGGCGAGGAGCACCATCCCCTGGTCGTACTTGCACAA
>CAZUXX010000295.1:0-5381 GCA_964624215.1 uncultured Planctomycetaceae bacterium | reverse complement strand
TCGACAGATTGAAAAACTGCAATGTCACATCCACGAGATAGCCCGTGGGATCGTCGTCGGGCAGATGACCCTCCTTCGCCGGGTTCAGCTCGTACGCTTTCACCGCCCGCCATTTCCCCCCGGGCCCGTCAAAACGAAACACGACCCGGCGATAGGCGTCGCTGTTCGCAATCGGCTCCGATGCCTCTTCGTCGATCGCCCAGTGAGACGTCGACAGCTGCGCCGCAAACGGACTCAGATCCGCATCCAGTTGCGGACTCGACAGGTTCAGCGTTCGCAGTGAGGGGGGCGTTCCCGGCACGCTTCCCAGAACCCGAACCTGCGCTTTGCGATCGAGTGTCCGGTACTGCGGTTCGGTGAGCTCCTGCCAGTCAATGGCCGCTCCCAGCGACGTCAGTTGCAGACGTTGCAGATCCCCCTGCTTCGGGTCTCCCAGCAGCACTGTACGGGGCTCGGCCTCCTCGAAAGCGATCTCGGCGGACTCATCAACTTCCTCCTCGGCTGCGGGCGTGTCCGTCCGCGCGGCACCACGATCTGCGTTCCCGATCGGGCGGTCTGCCTGCTCGACCGCCACGGGATTCTGTTTGACCTGCTGAGGCTCGAAGAACTGCGGGAACAACCGCTGAGCGAGGTTGATCCACAGGAAGAAAAGTCCCAGCATCAGGACAAACATCAACAATTGCCGCCGGTAATCCATTTCACTCTCTGCCCGAGGGGCTCCTGCCAGATCATGTCCGCTCTCAGCGGACGGCATTGTTTCAGCGGGACCGGAGTCGACTGCTCCGCCCCCCGTGCATCAGCGGCTCACCGGCACCAGGTTTTGGCCCGCACATCCGCGTCCAGAGCGGTCGCGCAACCTGCCAAACTACCGGCCTTCCCGCAATCGGTCACCCAGAAAATTGTCAAGTTCCGGGATCGGGTAGATCTTCGCTGCCGTGGCGTCGAAATCGTAAGCGATTCGGCGATACGTCACCGTCCGATCATCGAGAATCACGTAGCAGGCCCGATTGTCCCCGTCGCGCGGCTGGCCCACCGACCCCACGTTGATCAGCGCCTTCCGCTCGCCCAGTTTATAGGTGTACTCGAAGTCTTCGGGGGCCGAGAAATTGAAATCCTCGGTGAAGATTCCCGGGATGTGCGTGTGACCCTGGAAACAGTACTTCTCGACCAGGCCGAAAATCCGCTCCAGCTTCCGCTGATTGTAGATGTCCTCCGGGAAGACATACTCGTTCAGCGGGTTCCTCGCCGAACCGTGGACGAACAGAATGTCCTTCTCCCGCTTCATCCGCGGGAGTTCCCCCAGAAATTCCCACCGACGCTCGTTCCCCTCAGGATCCCCCTGCTCCAGCTGAGCCCGGGTCCAGAAGATCGCCCGTTCTGCTCCCGGGTTGAATCCCTCCGGATCGAATAGGGCTGCCTGGTCGTGATTCCCGATGATCGACGCCGTGCACCGCTCCATCACCTTGTCGATGCACTCCCGGGGGTTCGGCCCGTAGCCGATGATGTCCCCCAGACAGTAGATCTCGGTCAGCCCCTGCGCGTCGATATCCGCCAGCACCGCATCAAGTGCCTCAAGATTGCCGTGAATATCGCTGATGATCGCCCGGGCCACGCCGTCACTCCTGCCGTGTCACGAAGCAGAACACGAACCGCACACTCAACTGCAGGGAGTCGAGGCTGCCGACGCGGCCTGAAACGCCCGGGACTGTGCAAAATGTCCGTCAAAGACCGAACCAGCGCTGGACTCGGTTCTCGCCTCGATGTCTCACGAAAGCATAAGTCAGTTCTTCAAAACCGGTCAAGCGGCCGCCATGCCCCTCTCACTTCCAATCCGCCTTATTTCCCCTCCGAAAGCCTCCACTTCGAATCAAACAGCGCAGACCACGCCACCTCTTCGTTGTACCCCTCCCCGCTGCGGCTGAACTTCAGCACCGAAATATCTCCCAGCCGCGGAAACAGCCACGCATTCGACGATCGAAAGTCCTTTTCATGAATGGTGTGCCCCGAGTTCACCACCACATACCGCTCCGGATTCAGCGGGTTCGGGAAGATCAGCACCACCGCATGATCCGACGTCGAATACGTCTGTCCACCAACCGTCAACGAATCACGCGTCCACTCGACAGGTAACTCCCCCACAACCTTCGCCAGAATCGCGTTCGAACCCGGGTCACCGAACAGAATCAGGTGACGCTCGGCAATCTGCTCCTCCGTCAGTTCCGTGTCGTTCACCGTCGGGACACGGCCACGCATCCACTTGTCGAATTCCTTCTCGAACCGCTCGAACGTCCAGTCCGACCAGTTCTTGAGCGGCTCAGACCACGGCGTGCCGGTTCCCCGAACGCACACAAACGGCGACATGAAGGCGTCGTCGATCGGCCCCTGCAGATCCTTCCGCTTGTGCCGCTGCCGGTTCTCGACGAACGCTCGCAGGGCATCCCCCTCCAGCGCCCTCCAGCCATCCTCCGCCTTCACGAACGAAACCTCCGGCAAACGTGAATCGCCGGCCGATCGCAACGGAATGGCACTCGAATCATCCAGCTGCACCACCGCGGCGATGTTCCGCGCAATCGACAGTGCGGCCACATTCGTTGTAGTCACCTTCAGCACGCCATTCTCGTACGACGATTCGACCGTCGCCGGCTCGTACATCTGCTCCATCTCGTGCAGCGTCAGCCATTCGCAACGGTTGTACTTGGGCGTCAGCGTGACAAACCGGATCTCCCGTCGCCCCGGGGCCTCCGGTCGCCCGGTCTTCGTGTGCTGCGCATGAAACGCCATGAACTTCTTTTTGCTCTCGTCATCGAACTTGTGCCCCATCTTCGCCCCAATCAAAACCTCGAGCGGAGCGTCCAGCGGCTTCGCCAGCTCTTGCATCGTCAGACTGGCAGCCAGCTGCGGGTCGACTTCTCCTCCGTAGGTGATAAACGGCACATTGTGCAGGTTCAGCGCGTAATCCACCGCATCGCAAATCCGCAATGCCCGGTGCTGAACCTCCGGAAGCTGTTCGCTCTTCTTCTGGTACCGGTAGAAGTCGACGAAGCCGGCCCCGGCTCCCACCGACGACCACAGCGACGGGTAATGCAGCCCCAGGTGCCACGCTCCGGCCCCCCCCATCGAGAATCCCCACAGCGTGATGCGGCGATCGTCGATCCGGAACCGCCGCTGAACATCAGCCATCGCCTCCAACACATCCGTCTCACCCGCCCAGCGATACGCATTGTTCGTGCGGCCAAACACATCCAATTGAATCCAGTCCTGTCCGTCAGGAACCTCTTTCCCTTCGTGCTGACGAATAAAACTCACTTCGTTCAGCGTTCCGCCTCGACCGTGCAGCACCACGTGCAGCGGCCACGGCCGCGTGGCCCGGGGCCGAAACCCTTTCGGCAGTGAGATCGCGTACGGCTGCACCGAGTCATCAACCGCCGAGCGATAACCCAGAATGAACCGCCCGCTGCCGCTTCCCCAGCGGGCCTGCCCCTGCTTCAGTGCTGCCGCACGCTGCTGTCCCTGTCGCAACACATCGAACGCATGCTTCTCAAACTCCGGCTTGAAGAATTCATCATGCCGGTCAATCCAGTCTACTGCTTTGGCGAAAACCTCGACGTCGGTCACCTGTTGCAACTGGTCCGGTTGGCTCGCCGGCAACGCCTCGATCTGGGCTTCGAGCTTCTCCAGCCCGTCGCGCAGCCGTGCCCGGGCATCGTCGTCGATCGGTTGCGCCACAAGGTCGCGGGGTCCGGTGCAAGACGTCAGCAGCAGAATCAGCAGGGTCCGTTGGAGCAGTGACATGAGCCTCGGTCGGTGTCAGGTGAAACGGCGGAAAGGCACCAGCGTCCGGTTTGACGCGAAAGCCGTCAAGCCAGCAGCAACTCTCTTCGGCCTCAATCCCCCCGGAGACGGCGAACGGGGACGTCTGCGTCGACTCGGGTGGTCAACCACCCCATCACAACGGTGACTTTTGAGACCACACCGCTTCATAGAGGCATTCGTCGATCCGTGCTCGGTAGACTCGCGTGACGCGGCCGCTAACCTGATGGCTTTTCCTTCGGATACTGTCCCGCGTGCGCTACCACACCCTCATCATCGGTGCCGGAATGTCCGGCCTGGCCGCCGGGATTCGGCTGGCTTACTACGAAAAGCCGGTCGCGATCCTCGAACGCCATTCCACGATCGGCGGTCTCAATTCCTTCTACCGCCTCAGACGCAGAGACTACGACGTCGGTCTGCACGCCGTCACCAATTTCGCACCTCCCGGAACGCGGAGCGGTCCGCTCGCCAAGCTCCTCAAGCAGCTTCGGCTCCGCTGGGATGATTTCGACCTCTCGCCCCAGCGTGGCTCGTCAGTCATCTTCCCCGGGCATCGCATCGACTTCACCAACGACTTCGAAGTCTTTCGCCAGTCCGTTCACGAACAGTTCCCTGACGAGGCCGGGAACTTCGACCGCTTCGTCGAACACATCGACGCCTTCGACGAACTCAACCTCGCCCAGCAGCCCGTCTCGGCCAGAAAGGTGGCCAGCGAATTCCTCCGCGATCCGGTGCTGGTCGACATGCTGTTCTGCCCGCTGATGTTCTATGGCTCCGCGATCCCCCGCGACATGGACTTCAGCCAGTTCTGCATCATGTTCAAAAGCATCTTTGAACAGGGCTTCGGACGGCCGTTCAAAGGCGTGCGCACCATCCTCAAGGCCCTCAACCGGCAGTTCCGCTCGCTCGGCGGAGAACTCAAGCTGCGCCACGGAGTCCGCTCCATCCTGACCCGCAACGGTGTGGCATGCGGTGTCGTCCTCGACGATGGCAGCCAGATCGAGGCCGAATACGTCCTCTCCTCTGCCGGACTCGCCGAGACAGCCGCTCTCTGCCCCGAGTCCTTCGCCCCGTCCCCGCCCGCCGCCGGCGAGATCTCCTTCAACGAAGCGATCTTCGTACTCGACCGCGACCCGGCAGAACTCGGTCATCACGAGACCATCGTCTTCTACAACGACTCCGACCGCTTCGACTATTCCCCGCCGGAGGAACCCTGCGACCTGCGCAGCGGAATCATCTGCTCACCCAACAGTTTCCTCTACCCGGACGGACAGCAGCTCGACGACGGTATGCTCCGGATCACCGCTCTCGCCAACCCCGGGTACTGGATGAGCCTGCCGGAAGACGAATACGTCGAACGCAAACAGCATTGGACCGACCGCGTGGTCGACTCGGCACTCCGGTTTATCCCCGACTTCCGCGCACACATCGTCGATACCGACGTGTTCACGCCGCGGACGATCCGGCGCTTCACCGGACACATCCGCGGCGCCGTCTACGGCGCTCCCCGCAAGGTCCTCGACGGGACCACCCCCGTCCGCAACCTCTACCTCTGCGGGACCGACCAGGGC
>CAZUXX010000294.1:0-5394 GCA_964624215.1 uncultured Planctomycetaceae bacterium | reverse complement strand
GGATGCCCTCGACGCCGCGGAGGAGTTCGCGCTGGGGGATTTCGCGCTGGCCCTCCTCCACGGAGACCGGATGACGGAGAAGAAGCGGCGGCGGGTGTTACAGAAGATGTCTCAATTGACGGGGCTGTCGGTCGACTACCTCGACAGGGCGGACCTGCGGGTGCCGATGTCGCGGTTCGGGAAAGAACTGCTGCGGGAGGAGGGGCTGGTCGTGGGCCGCTATGACGGGAGGTTCTCCGGCCCGACCTGGGACTTCAACAACGACCGGACCGAGTTCGATCCCAGCGGCAAGTACATCGGCGGGGCCTTTGCCGAGGCGATGCAACAGTATTATTTCGATGAGTTCGGCCTGCGTCTGAGCACCCCCTATGCGGTGTTCGGCGATGTTCACCCGTGGGACTATTCGCGTTTCGAGGGCCGGTTTCCCAACGCGGCGGATACTCTGCGCAAGGCGATGGTCCAGACTCCGAATCTGAAGGTGCTGTTCCTGCTGGGTTATACCGATCTCGCGACTCCCTATATGGGATCGGAACACACGATCAGCCATCTGGGGCTGCCGGCAGCTGTCCGGGAGAATATCTCGATGCGGTACTACAATTCGGGACACATGATGTACCTCGATGACGAATCGCAACGGTTTTTGAAGGAGGATCTGACGGAGTTTTACTCTGCCGTTGCAGGGTCGGCGCCGGAGGACGAGGGGGACGGAGCGCAGGACGACGATGAGTGATGCAGCCCTGTTGGTCGCGCACGGGAGCCGGCGGAATGAGGCCAACGCCGAACTCGTCGCGGTTGCCGAACGATTTGCGGCGCGGCGACCGGAGCTGATCGTCGAAATCGCGTATCTGGAGCTGGCCGACCCCGATATTCCGAGCGGGGCCCGGGCGTGCGTCGAGCGGGGAGCCACGCGGGTATCGCTGCTCCCGTGGTTTCTTTCACCGGGGTCTCATGTCCGGGGTGATCTGGAGCGGTTCCGCAAGCAGTTCAGTGAGCAGTATCCGGACGTCACCTTCTGCTGCAGTCCTCCCTTGGGGGTGCATGACAAGCTGATCGACGTCCTCGAGGAGCGGCTGGAGGAAGGGTGGCAGGAGGAGTAGCTCCCTTCCAGAGTCGGCGCGCCGGTGCCGGGCGACGGACCATCGACGGCTTCCAGCTCCGGACGAAAGAGGTTGCCGGTGAGTCAAACGTGTCGTCGGACACGTGCGGGGTCCGGGGCTGCGGCGACGATCCAAAGGCGTGGATCGATGCGATTGTCGGAGCGCTTGGGTTCGTTCGAAAAACTCCGGGTCCCGACCCCATCACCAGAGGTCGCCGGTGTGCTATGATCCTCCCGAACAATCGCCAACCCCGGGGGAAAGAGACTGTGGCAGCAAACCGAAAAGCAGAAGTTGATGCGGCCATCGCGGACGTCGATTTCGACCAGCACAGCTACCAGGTGGAGTTCGAGACGACGATGGGTCGAATCACCCTCGATTTGTGGCCGGATGTGGCGCCGGGACATTGCAGGAACCTGATCGGGCTGGCCCGGATCGGTTTTTACGACGGGATCATTGTTCACCGGGTGATTGACGGGTTCGTCATTCAGGCCGGTTGTCCCCAGGGGACGGGGACCGGGGGCCCGGGCTATACGATCGATCAGGAGTTCAACGACCGGCCACACGAGGCGGGAGTGCTGTCGATGGCCCGCACAAACGATCCGAACTCGGCGGGATCGCAGTTCTTTTTGTGTTTGAACCGTGTCCCGCACCTCGACGGGCAGTACACGGCGTTTGGCAAGACCGCCGATGAGGAGAGCCTGCAGACCGTGCTGGCGATTGGCAAGGTCACAACCGGCCCGGGGGATCGTCCGCGACAGGATGTGCGGATCGAAAAGGGGACGGTGAAGGTCAACTGAGGGAGGAGCCCCGGGTCATTGGATGCCGTCGCCTGAGTGTTCAGGCGGATCGAGCACGCGGCGAATCTGAAGTGGAATCGTCACAGCGGACCCGATGCAAAACCGGGGATGGGAACGAGAGCTCGCGGAATGCTTGACGCTGCCGATCGTCTGTTAGCATCCGCGAGGTGATGCAAACAAGCAGGTTACCTGTAGGCGCGGTCCCGTTGGCTCGGGGGACGCGGCGCCGAACCGGGTGACAAAGTGCCAGACCGTAAGAGAGTGAAACAGGGAAACGTCCGACATGTCTCAATCCAACCCCTTTGATGCAGCCCGCAAACTCTCGACCCGGCAGGGCGACGTCACCATCTACCGTCTCGCAGAACTGGAGCGTCACGGACTTTCGAACATAGACACGCTGCCGTACTCGATTCGCGTGCTTCTTGAGACGGCGCTGCGGGGGTGCGACGGGTTCATCGTTTCTGAGGAAGACGTACGCAACATTGCGAACTGGAGCGAGTCGACCGTCTCGGACATCGAGGTTCCGTTCAAGCCGGGGCGGGTGGTCCTGCAGGACTTCACTGGTGTCCCGGCGGTGGTGGACCTGGCGGCCCTGCGGGAAGCGACCGTCCGGATGGGTGGGGATCCGCGGAAGATCAATCCGCTGGTGCCGTGCGACCTGGTGATCGATCACAGTGTGCAGGTGGATGCGTTTGCGTCGCTGCAGGCACTGCAGATCAACGTCGACCGCGAATTCGAGCGAAACCGGGAACGTTACGAGTTCCTGAAGTGGGGACAGGGGGCGTTCCAGAACTTCCGGGTTGTGCCTCCGGCGACGGGGATCGTGCACCAGGTCAATCTCGAATACCTGGCCAAGGGAGTGCTGCAATCCGACGGGGTTGCATATCCCGACACGCTCGTGGGCACCGACTCGCACACCACGATGATCAACGGTCTGGGGGTCGTCGGCTGGGGCGTCGGCGGCATTGAAGCCGAGGCGGTGATGCTGGGTCAGCCGATCTACATGCTGTTGCCCGAGGTGGTCGGCTTCAAGCTGAGTGGTGAACTTCCCGAAGGAGCGACGGCCACCGATCTCGTCCTCACGGTGACGCAGCAGTTGCGGCAGCATGGCGTGGTTGGCAAGTTCGTCGAGTTCTTCGGCCCGGGCCTGAGCACGATGTCGCTGCCGGACCGTGCGACGATTGCGAATATGGCTCCGGAATACGGAGCGACGATGGGATTCTTCCCGGTCGACGACGAGACGCTGCGTTACCTGCGACGAACCGGGCGCACCGAAGACGAGGTTGATCTTGTCGAACGGTACTACAAAGAACAGGGGATGTTCCGCACGGACGAGTCGCCGACTCCGCGATTCAGTGCGATATTGGAACTGGACCTGTCGACGGTTGAGCCGTCGATGGCCGGTCCGAAGCGTCCACAGGACCGGATTCTTCTGGGGGCGATGAAATCCCAGTGGGAGCAGGATCTTTCGAGCACGTTCGGCAAACTCTCGCCGAGTGATGATTCCACACCGTCGAGGATGACCGGTGAGGGCGGCGGCGTCATCGAGGAGACGCAGACCGCCGTCGCGACAGACCGGGGGCTGGCTGGTGTCCCGGTGACGTACGACGGGGAGGACTTCGAGATCAAGCACGGGCACGTGGTGATTGCCGCGATCACCAGTTGCACGAATACGAGCAATCCCAGTGTGATGCTCGGAGCCGGACTGCTGGCGAAGAAGGCTGTCGAGAAGGGTCTGTCTCGCAAGCCGTGGGTGAAAACGTCGCTGGCTCCCGGCAGCCGGGTCGTGACCGATTACCTGGAACGTGCCGGAGTGACCGAGTCGCTCAATGCCTTGGGATTCCACCTGGTTGGCTACGGCTGTACGACCTGTATCGGGAACAGCGGGCCACTGCCCGAACCGATCGCCGATGCGGTGACGGAGCATGATCTGGTGGTGTGCTCGGTTCTCTCGGGCAACCGGAATTTCGAAGGCCGCGTCAATCCGCATGTGAAGGCGAACTACCTGGCCAGCCCGCCGCTGGTTGTGGCGTATGCTCTCGCCGGGACCGTGGATATCGATCTCGGTTCCGAGCCGATCGGGCGGGGATCCGACGGGGAGCCGGTTTACCTCTCGGACATCTGGCCATCGCAGCAGGAGATTGCCGACGCGATTGCCTCGGCGATGTCGCCGGAGCTGTTCGTCAAGGAGTACAGTCAGGCGACCGAGGGTCCGCCGGAGTGGAAGGCGATCTCGACGTCCGGGGGAGAACTGTTTGCCTGGGACGAGTCGAGCACGTACATTCAGGAGCCTCCGTTCTTCAAGGATATGCCACTGGACCCGCCGCCGATCGAGGGGATTCGCGGGGCACGGTGTCTGGTCTCGGTGGGAGATTCGACGACGACGGATCACATCAGCCCGGCTGGTGCGATCAAGAAGGATTCTCCGGCAGGCCAGTACCTGCTCGAGCACGGAGTCGAGTATCGCGACTTCAACAGCTACGGCAGTCGGCGGGGCAATGACCGTGTGATGACGCGCGGGACGTTCGCGAACATCCGCCTGCGAAACCTGATCGCTCCCGGAACCGAAGGGGGAGTGACGAAGTATCTGCCGACCGGCGAAGTGATGTCGATTTACGACGCGTCGGTGAAATATCAGGCGGACAAGACTCCGCTGATTGTGCTCGCAGGCAAGGAGTACGGGACCGGGTCGTCGCGCGACTGGGCCGCCAAGGGGACCCAGCAACTGGGAGTGCGGGCCGTCATTGCCGAGAGCTACGAGCGGATTCACCGTTCGAACCTGATCGGGATGGGCGTCTTGCCGCTGCAGTTCCGTGAAGGAGAGAGCCGCGATACACTGGAACTGGCCGGGGACGGGACCGAGGTCTTCGATATCGCGATCGACGATCAGCTCAAGCCGCGTCAGGCGGTGGAGGTCACGGCCCGTCGGGCGAACGGAGACGAGGTCCACTTCGTGACGACATGCCGGATCGACACCCCGGTGGAGGTCGAGTACTACCGGAACGGCGGCATCCTGCACACGGTCCTGCGTCAGTTGCTGAAGTCGTCGAGGTGATCCGGGAGCAACAGTCAGAGCCGGCACGACCGACGGCCTGCCTGGATGCAGGGATGACGCCGCCGGTGGGGCTTTGCAGAGTGTGAAGTCGCTCTGGCGGCCGGTTCCATCGTGCCGGGACTCCCTCCTGGCACCACAGCGATGCCTGTCTGCACCGCTGGCAGAATGATCTGTCGGCGGTGCTTTCGTCTTTGCCGCTCCGATCGACTGACGGACGATGCGGATTGCCACTGCGCCCATGCGTCGGGAACCCCGGTTCGCGAACAGTTCGCTACTGCTACGGAAACCTCAGGCGAGGATCACGTGCGTGGCGTGTCGCGGCGGGCAGCGACGTCGACTGGAGTGGAGACGAGCGGCATCAGAGGTGTGGGTGGCACCGAAGGTTACTCCGACTCGTCCCCCGGTTCGTCGCCGTTGTCTGAATCCTCGTCCATTACCTCGGCCG
>CAZUXX010000293.1:598-5395 GCA_964624215.1 uncultured Planctomycetaceae bacterium | reverse complement strand
CAGCTTCTCGGTGTATGTATCCTGGTATGCGGCCAGGTCGGGATCCTCGCGGGTCAGGGCGTTGATGAGCATCTTCGTCAGCTTGAGTTCCTCTTTCGATGTCTCGGGAGGAACAACCTCGTCCTCGAACGAGGACGGCTTCTTGACGGCTGCGTCGTATTCGAGAACCGTCATCGCCAGCAGATTCTCAATCGGCCTCAGCTGAACAAGCTGTTCGCGGCTGGAGATCACCACCTGCGCAATCGCCGAAAGCTCATCCTCGGCCATGCTTTGCTGCAGCAGGGCATACGGCTTCTGTCCGATCGGCCCGTCTGGAACCAGGTAGTAGGTGCGACCGCTGTGATAGACCGGATCGATCGCCCCCGTTGCAACAAACGCGTCGACAGAGATCGACCGGTCCCGATCGGTCCGGAGCTTCTCAAGCTCGTCGGTATCGACGATGACGTATCGCCCCTTGGAGAACTCGTACCCCTTCACGATTTCATCGTTGCTGACTTCGCCGTGGACGGGGCACGTCTTGCGGTACTGGATGCGGCTGTTGCACTCCTCATGCAACTGATTGAGCTGAATAACGCTACCGGAAGAACTCGTCGCGTTGTACGCCTTCACCGGGATCGAGACGAGGCTGACCTTGAGGTAGCCTTTCCAGCTGGACCGCGCCGCCATGACATCCTGCCTCGTAAGGAAGGGCTGTTGTATTCCCTCCCTGTCGAGACTGGTTCCGATCCCTTGCCTTCATTCCTACAGCACGCGCTGGTGTTGTGCAATTGATTGAACTCCGCCCGGAGCGAAAGTCGTCGCGATCGATCACCTCCATCCCTGGGAGACCGCTTCGCCTCCTTCCTCCCGACGTGGCGAGGGCCCCTTACTCGGACGGCCTCACCCCCGCATTGCGAACAGGTGAGGAGGGGGCAAAGGTCAGATCGCCCTCCGCGGCATTCGTCAACTGGGGGTCCTCTCCGTAGTGGCCATCGGTCTCGCGGACCGGCAGGTTCAGAATCCCGCTGCGACCGGGATTGTCCAGGCAGTACCAGTAGTTCCCCGAGAACGCAAAACTCTCCGGCGCCGTGTTCGCCCCCACATTCACAATCGTCCGAACTTCGTCGGACCGGAACACGATCACGTTGTTCTCAAATGTCCCGTTGCGGCAGCGGACAAACCGCGGTCCGTCCGACTCCTGCAGGATCCGCACTATCCACCGACCCGGCCGGTACAGGGTGTTATGCCGCACCGTTGCCCCATCGACCCCGACAAACACAATCGGCGCCATGGACCCGATCAAGGTGCAATCTTCGACCGTGATGTCCCGGGCTTCGAAACTGGCGTCGTGCGGACGAAAATAGTCGTCGCCAGTGCTTCCGCCGATATTGACTGCACGCCCTCCGGCGTTGTTGAAGCGACAGCGACGGATCACGATCCGGGCACTCCCCCCTTTCGTCTGCACTCCGTTCGCAGCATTGTCGCTGCGAAATGTAAACACGCATCCGTGAATGACTCCGTCGTGACAACCGACCATGTCGATGGCCGAACCGCTGTCCCCCCAGCGCTCGACGGTGCAGTCGGTCATCGTCACATGATCGACACCCGAAAGTTTGATTCCGTCGTTGTTGCCGCGCGCACCGATGTCGCGAACGTGCAAGTGGTCGAGAGTGATGTGCTGTGCGGGCCGCTCCGGATCGTGCCCGTCGTCGATGTTGAGCCCGTTGACGCGTGCGTCCCGAAGAACCAGATGTCGCAGTTGCACGTATGCCGGACGCCTCAGATGCAGGCAGACCGCTTCTCCGACGATGTGCGGCGGATCAGATTTGTCGAGAGCAGTCACCACAATCGGATGCTCTTTGGTCCCCTGCAGATTCGAAGCACTCAGGCCGCCACGATAGGTCCCGGGGGCAATGCGAATCACGGTTCCCGGACGGGCATTCCGCAGCGCCCGGATCAGTTCGTCCCGCGAAGTCACACGGACCTCGCGTACCTCATCGGCCGCCAGCACGTCCTGGCAGAGAGTCACACAGGCCAGCGCGACCAGCAGGGCGTGGACAATCCGGACCATGAGCCATCCCGATCTGTTTGCAGGTAATACCGTCGCACTCAGGATCCAGTCTAGCGCGCGGTCAACGGCTTCACAGCGTCGCGGGCCGCGGCCGCTGCGTCCGTCATCGGGAAACAGTTGCTCTCAATTCTCACGCAGCACGGCGCGAGCTGACGGAACCCGTCGCTTCGCCAGGCGATATCCGGAGGGCTGGCTTCGCTTTCGCTTTCGACCTGGCCCACGGCAGGCGTTTGCGGCTGAACGTATTCATGAAATCGATCAGCCACGGGGAAAATCGCTGCAGGTTGTCGAGCAGATAGGCGAGCGGCGAGACCAGTTGCCGCCCGCGGTTCTTCCGGATGGCCCGGAGGGTGACACGGGCAATCCGTTCCGGAGACGCACAGATCCAGGCCGGCGGCTGAGGTGCGCAAGACCGCCCGTGAATTTCGCACGAGGAGTACAGGTTCGTGCGACTGGGGCCCGGACAGATGGCGGTGACACCGAGCCCCTTGCGGGTGTATTCGGCACGCAGGGCGGCTGTGAATCCCACCAGACCAAACTTCGTTGTGTGATAGGCATTGAAGCGGCCCCCCGCCACGATTCCCGAAATACTGCACATGTTGACAACGTGCGCATCGTCGCGTTCGAGCAGATGAGGAAGCAGTCGCCGCGTCAGCTGAACCGGCGCAAGCAGGTTCACCGCCATGATGCGGTCCCACTGCTCATCCGTCATCGCATGAGTCGGACCGTAGTAGGCGATTCCGGCGTTGTTGATCAGCAGATCGACCCCGTCGCGAAACTCCAGAGCCCGTTCGGCAAGCCGGTCGACCTCCTCCGGGCGACTCAGGTCACAGATATGCATGGCCACGTCGACGCCGCACTTTGAACAATCGGCGGCCGTCGCGGCGAGCCCCGCCTCGTCACGGTCGGCGAGAAGCAGGTGCATCCCGTTCCGGGCCAGTTCCAGCGCCAAAGCTTGACCGATTCCCGAAGCGGATCCTGTGATGAGGGCCGTGCGGCCGGCGAACTGCTTCATGACCTGATCACTCAACTCGTCAGGGAAAGGCACCGGGAGCAAGGTTTCCGGCGGTCACACCGGACGGAAGCTATCCGATTCCCCGCTTCGGGGGAACAGGACCTTTCATGACCCGCCGCGGATGCGAATCGCCTCGCAATCCCTGCCGGGCACGGGTTGTCCCGAAACCTCCAACCCGCGAATCTTCGTCACAGACAAAGCAGCTGGAACAGGTCCAGCACCGACAGGTACCGGGAGAGGTTCATGAGAATCGGGGTTTACGGCGGGACGTTCGATCCCGTCCACGTTGGTCATCTCTTGCTGGCGGAACAGTGCCGGGAGCAACTCCGGCTCGATCAGGTCTGGTTTCTGCCGGCCGCCCATCCTCCTCACAAACCCGGTGCCGTCATCTCGCCTCCCAAAGACCGGCTGGCCATGCTGGAACTCGCGGTCGCCGGACATCCCGAATTCGTGGTCAGCGACTTCGAAATCCAGCGCGGTGGCATCAGCTTCACGGTCGAGACACTCGACGCCCTGCATAGCGACTTCCCCGACAACGAATGGTTCCTCCTCGTCGGAGGTGACTCCCTGTCGGATTTTCCGACCTGGCGGGAACCTCAACGGATCCTCGAACTGGCGACGCTTGTCGCCGTGAACCGCGGACGGAGCCCGGTCGACCCGCGGGAAGCACTCCGCCTTCTGCCGGCAGCAGCGGAGAATGTGCAGGTTGTCGAGATGCCGGCCGTCGATCTCGCCTCGACCGATCTGCGACAGCGGGTCTCGAACGGGAAGTCCATCCGCTACATGACTCCGCGAGCCGTCGAATGTTACGTGCTCGAGCACGAGCTTTATCGCCAGTCCGCAAGTGAGTGAGCTCAATGGACGAGCGCATCAGCGGCCCGGGCGAATCAGCGGTGCACCGGGAGAATCAGCAGATCCACCGCCGCGCGGTGAGTAACTTTCCGGAACGACTACGTCGCTCCCCCAGCCAAGCTGCGTTCGCTGAACCGGACGATGCTGCTGGGACGAGGTCCCGGAAATGATCGGTGCAAACTGGTCGTTCGATCGCTGAGTCCCACTCGCCGGAGCAGATGGATAACGTCCCGGCTGGACGATCTCCTGCTGCGTGTGTCCACTCAGTTGCCGCTGCTCGGCCTCTCGGTGCTGCCAGGCTGTCACCGGGGCAACAGTCCCGCTCCGGGTCTGTGACGCCTGCCACGGCGAGGCAATCGCGTCGGGAGGTCGCTCTCCGTAAACCTGACGCACCTCCTGGTTGTAGCGAGCATCATAGGCACCGCGCGGGTCTCCGGGCCGGGCTGCGGACGGTTGACCGGGGACGCCCGGCTGCGCAGCGAAATCGGGCTGTGTCGTCCACGGTGAGCCAGTGCTGAACTGATCCGGCTGAGTGTAGTACTGGCCTCCGCCCGGCACCGTTTGCCCCAACGTGTTCGACCCCGGTTGCTGCGGTGCAAACTGCTGATCCGGGACGCGATGGGCCCGCGAGAGGTCCGCCGGCTGACGGTCGATCGGCAGTTGCCGCGCCGGCTGTGAAAACTCGCCTCCGTTCCAGTGGCTGTTTGTGCCGGGAGATGTTCGCGGCGTGATCGGGAGCCCCTGGAACAATGGGCCCGGACCGGCTGCCATCGCCGCTTCGGCAGCCGCCTGGTACTCGTTGTGATGTGTCCGGGATCCGACATCGGGCACTCCGGGGTGCGAGCCGCGTCCGTAGTGCGGCTCGCCAGGAGCGCTACAT
>CAZUXX010000293.1:0-588 GCA_964624215.1 uncultured Planctomycetaceae bacterium | reverse complement strand
TTCCCCGATACGCAGCAGCAGGGTAAGGTGCCCCCTGGGTCTGTCGGGGCTGATTCCCGTCAATCGGCAAGAATGCCGGCGGACGGGAATCGTTTGACAACGGCAGCGGATCTGTCGGTGCCGCGAACTGGCGAGGCTCCTGCATCGGCCGTTCCTGACTGCCCACTGACGCTGTATCGTAGGAACCGAATCCTCCCGGCACCGTAAGCGTACCGCCGGCCTGGGTGATCTGCGGCTCTCCGCGCGCGCCTGGTCGAACATTCGCGGCCCGCATCGGCTCACCGGCAAAGACTTCCGCAGGCCAGGGAGAGGCTTCGCTGCGGACGATCTCCGTTCGGTGTGCCTGATAGTTCTGACGTTCCGGCCCGGCAAACCGGGGTTCATCGTGGTTCGCCGTCATCTGTCGCGAGCGAGTCGCCGGCCAACCGTCGGGCCCTCCGGAAGCCGTCGAATTGACTCCCGTCGACAGACCGCGATTCGCTGTCGCCTGATACCCAGGTGAGGAGACTTCGCTCTGGTGAGCGACGGGCTGTGTCGAAGAGCCTGCTGGCGATAAGGGTTGAGTCTGAATCGGACGCCGCGGGAAGC
>CAZUXX010000292.1:0-5416 GCA_964624215.1 uncultured Planctomycetaceae bacterium | reverse complement strand
CCCGAACAGCACCGCGGCTGTCACCAGCAGACCGACGAGAGTCCAGCGTCGCTCGCGGAACTCCTGTTTGAAGTTCTCCCGATCAATCCAGGGCTTGCGCGGTTCCGGCTCCGGCTCCGGAGGCGGACCGGATGCGACGACCGTCCCTCCCATCGCCTCTGCGGCTGCCCTGGCGGCGGGGCTGGCATCGACGGCGGCGCGGGTGGCGTCCGATCCAGGGGCGGCTGCCGCCTCGCCTGGCTGACGGCGGGCCCACGAGGGGCGTCGGGGCTGCGGTGGTTCCGGGGGGGCCGCCGGGTCACCGGCCTGGTGATCTTCCTCAGGAAGTGGCTTCGCCCAGCTTGGCCGCTTGGGCTTTGGCGGTTGGGTCGTGGCTGACGCTTCAGCCACGGGTTCTGACTTTGCGGGACCTTCTCCCAGCACCGACAGGGGGTCGAATTCTTCCGCATCCGGAGCGGGCTGATCGGGTTCCGATGCCGGCGGTGCAGGGGCTTCTTTGGGCTTCTCCTCCGCAACGGGCTTTGTTGCTGCCGGAGGTTTGGGAGGCTTGCCTTCGGTCAGTACCTCGAGCGGGTCGAAGTCATCTTCGGGACCGTCGGTCTGAGCCGGTTTGGAAGCTTTCGCGGCCGGAGCCGGTTTCCCTCGCGGTTTCTTTGATGCAGCGCCCGTTGCCTTCTCACCTTCTTCGCCGCTGAGAAACGCGACCGGGTCAAATTCTTCACTCGCGGCATGAGCCTGATCGGCCGCCGATGGAGCACCTGCTTCCTGTTCGGACTTCTCGCCGGAAGTCATCGCCCCTTGTGCGGCAGCTTCTTCCAGCGTGGGGACGCGAAATGTGGCCTGACAACGCGGACACTTGCGCTTTGTCCCGGCATAGTCCTCCCGGATGTTCATCACCGAGCGGCATTGGTCGCACTGGACTTTGATCGACATCACACAGCCTGGTTCTGGTCAGCGTCGAAAGTCGGGATGAGCGATCGGGCTTCCCTGGGCCCAGTCCCCGAGGCTTTCCCAACTCTTCAGGTCGAGAGAGGTCCAGTTGACGGCGCGGACCCGGGCGTCGGCCGTCGCGACGTGCAGCAGTCCCGGATGCGCACTGCCCGCTTCGCTGTAATGCCGTCCGCTTGCTGGTGTCAGACGGGTACTGAAGAGCGTTGCGGGCCCACCCCAGGCCCAGCCATCGCTGCTGCGAAGTTCATTGGTCGAGCCGGTCATGAGGGCTCGCTCCGCCGCCAGCAGGACGTAGGCGATCCCGTCGTGATCAGCGAGTTCCTTGCGGGTGACCCGCGAGTTGACTCCAAAGATTCCACGGTTGGACGGTGCGGAAGAAAATGCCGAACGTCCGCGGTTGAGCGTCTTGACGATCTCATCGTTCGTCAATGCGTAGGTCTGGCGGGCCTCGTCGTTGAAGCTGATGCCCGACCCCGAGCAGCCGGAATAATCATTCCCGCCACGTCGCCAGCTCTCGACAACCCGCTCACAGGGTTTGGTCCACCCGCCGGCACTCATCCCTCCGCGCCGTGAGGGGCAGTACAGGGAGGAGATCTCCGTCTGCGCCACATCGGCATTGCTGACGACCGACTTCTCGAGATTCCAGCGGTCGTAAAGGTCCTTCTGATTCAGCCAGGGGAGTACGTCGACGATCCAGCTGCGACCGTTGGCCTTCTCTTCAGTTGAGCGGGGCTCGTCGGGGTCCGCATAACGACCGACCTCGTTGGTCTTGAACCGGGTGTTGACCTGCCCCGACGGGAACCGGTTGTGCTCGTCGTGGAACTCGATCGCGGCGAGGCTCAGGTTCTTCAATCGGCGTGAACAGGTCTCCTGCCTCGACTTCTCAATGAGTGAGGCAAGGTATGGTGCGCCGATCGCTGCTACACACAGCAACGCGGCGATGGCAATGAGGACGTCCATCAGACCCACGCCGTGGCGGCGTCCGACGGGCGACGTCAAACCGGCGTCAGGTGAGGCGCAAGCGGGCATAGTGAGTGAGCGACGCATCCCGCGAATATAGCATCCGGCTGACTGCCACACAGTCGACCGCGTCGTTTCTTTCAACTCCGTCCTCCCGAGCGGAACAGTCGGGAGGATTGCCAGCGATCAGACGCGGGGGCGGTCGACGCCGGTCTCTCCTGATTTCGCGACCCGTGGCGATTTGCTGTTCACGTGCACGTTGCTCGGCTACGCTCGCGAGCCGGTTCGATCCCCGCTGGCTCGCAACGTCATCGGGGACGCGATCCTGCGATGGCAGAGGCACACTGGTTCGGTCGCCACAAATGACCCGGACAGGATCTTGATGGAGGAACGTCTGTGAAGCCGCGAGTGAAGTGCTGTGCCCTTAATTCCGATACCGGACCGCATTTTCAGATTCTGGAAGCGGAGGGGTTCGAGGTTCTGCCGGGCAATCGTGACCTGAACTACTGGGTCGAAGACGAGCTGATCAGTGAGCTGGAAGGCTGCGTCGCCGTGATCGCCGGTTCGGAGCCGTACACACGGTCCGTCCTCGACGCACTCCCTCAATTGAAGGTGATTGCCCGAACCGGAGTCGGGTTCGATGCCATCGATCTGTCAGCCGCGGACGAGCGCAAGGTGGTGGTCACGACAACGCCCGGGGTGAATCATCACGCGGTCGCCGAACATACAATCGCCATGCTAATGGCAATCGCCCGCGGATTTCCCGATCTCGATCAGCGGGTGCGGGAAGGACGCTGGCTGCGGATCGAATATCCACGCGTGATGGGGAGGACACTCGGGCTGGTAGGGCTCGGCCGCATCGGTCAGGCAGTTGCCACCCGGGCAGTCGGCCTGGGGATGAAGGTGATCGCGTGCGAGCCGTATCCCAATGTCGAATTCTGCGAGAAATGGTCGATCGAACTCGTCGAGCTGCCAGAGCTGCTGGGCCGGGCCGACTTCGTATCACTCCACAACCCGCTGACTCCCGAGTCGCGGGGAATGATGAACGCGGCACGGTTGGGAATGATGAAGCAAGGGGCTGTGCTGTTGAACACGGCCCGCGGCGGGCTGGTTAACGAAGACGACCTCGTGGCAGCGCTCGAATCCGGTCATCTGCGGGGGGCAGGGCTCGATGTCTTCAACACCGAGCCCTTGCCACTGGAGAGTCCCCTGCTGAAGTTCAGCAACGTCCTGTTGTCCGGACACGTCGCCGGTCTCGACGTCGAGTCGCAGCGGGACACGCTGATCATGGCTGCTAATACCATCCTCGAGCTGCGGCGCGGGGAGTGGCCGACCCACTGCATTCAGAATCTGAAAACGTGCACCGACTGGACGTGGTGAACATCCGGCCGATGCCGGTACCGACATCTCGGGCGGGGCGCGATCCGTGTCCCCCACGGGGGGACCACGACTGTCAGGACTGCGAACCGACCTCGGCGGGTGTCGACGGTTGGTCCGGCTGGACGGGTGCGAGTGCTCCCTCGCGATCGATGTGCTCCTTCCACCAGCGAATGGATCGTCGCCGCTGCGGCTCCGGAGCGTCCGGCTGGTACCGGTAAGTCAAATCGTCCCCGATGAGCCGGCGGATCTGGAAGAACGCCAGTTCGCGAATGCTGACCTGGTCTGAACCGAGCCATTCGACCAGTCTTGTGGAGACTTCGGGATCGCGAGCCGCTTCGGGAGGATAGCCCAGTACGAGTTCCACTACCGGCGCGACGTAGTTGTCGGCAAACTGCCGGTCGACTTCGTCCTGCAACTGCGCGATGCGTGCAGGATCCTTTGCCAGCCAGATCCCCAGCCCGGTAATCGCGGCGCGTCGCGCCTCGGGATGCGGTGCTTTGAGGGCGCGGACCAGCTGGTGGACATTCTCGGTCAGGGCCATGGTTTCGGCCGCGAACTCAGAAATCCGCAGGTGACGGTTCTCCACAAGCGCCGGAATCGTTGCCGCGACAGGCTGATCGATCTGGAATGTATCCTCGAACTGGTGGGCGTACTGTCTGGCCACCGTGAGTGCGGGACCGGTCAACGGCGTCATCCACTCGGGAGGCACGGTCAGAGGCTGTGGGGAGTCGAACGGCTGCCCCGACAGGATCAGCAGGCTTCCCTTGCCCTGTTGCAGTGAAACAGTGGTTCCATCGGCACGACGCAGAATGGCAGCACCGGCCGTCAGCGAGAATTGCCCGTCAAAGGTAGGAGCGGCAAGCTCATCGGCGATTCCGCGACTGAGATGCGGCCGGATTTCGAGACCAAGTTCGGTTCCGGATTCCAGCAAGTCAACCTGGTACCGCGTGCCATACAGCATCAGGCCAATCGTTGTGGGAACGTCTGGTTCGGTGGCTTGCCCGCGGCGGAAGATCACCCGCCCGCGCTCAACGTCCATCGCAATCAGTTCCGGGCCCTGGGGACGATTCATTGTCAGTCGCGTTCCCCCCATCAGAGTGACGCTGGACTGCGAGTCGGCGAGGCGCAGTTCCGATTCGAACGGAACCGGGTTCGCCAGCTGATCTCCCGGGTGAAGAAGTGTTCGTCGCGGGAGCACCATCCACTCCGCCGAATTGTCGAGCACGACCTGGCGCAGGAGGACTCCCTCGTTGGCCGTGTACATGACGGCCAGCCCGACAGCCGCAGGTTCGGCATCTTTGGCGACTTCGGCAGCCGGAGGTTGGACAGCAGCGGAAGCAGGTTCATCGGGAGCCTCGGCAGGCGGCGGAGCCTCGGGCGGTACCGGTTCAACCGGAGTTGGTGCCGGTTCGGCGGGCATCTCACGTGACTGGTCCACTGGCTCGGGAGCGTCGGCCGGCGGTGGGGGATTGATGGACAGATCCGGCTCCTGCGGATCGGGCATCGGAGGAACGATCGGTGCAACCGGTCTCTGGACGGGGGCGTCAGGATCGATGGCTGCTGCGACGCGATCGGCCGGTCGCTGCTCGTGCTGACGTGGCGGGGCCTCCTCCTCCGCGGGCAGATCCGCCTGAGCAAGTTGCGGGGCACTCTGGGCATCGTCCGTTTCCCAGACGCGCCACGACTGGGCCGGGTCACTGAAGATCAATCCGAGCCAGACCGCCAGCAGGATCAGAAGCGCAAGCACCGGCAGCCACTGGCGCGAGCGGCTGTTCTGCCGCAGGTATTCCGGGATCTCCCGGGAGGTCGCTGTATCGGACGCGGGCGGGACCGGATTCGGAGCATCGGCGCTCGCTCGCGGGGTTCCTGCTTCGACAGGCGTGGCCTCGAGGGCATACATGCGGTCCCGCAATTCGGGAGCAATGTCGACCGGCTCACCCAGCACAAGCGTCAGAATCTGATGACAGGCGGCGACTTCCGCCAGGTGAATATCGGATTCGAGACAGAGACGCTCGAGATCCTCGACCTGTTCGGGCGGGAGGGTGTTGTCGAGATACTCTGCGACGACATTGGGGTCGGGATCGGAGCCAGGCCCGATGACTTCAGGGGCGGTGATCCGTCGCCG